>CALBCO010000100.1 GCA_937927265.1 uncultured Verrucomicrobiae bacterium
ACGGTTTTTGTGATTCTTGGATCATCTCCCCATAGGCAGCATCAAACAACCTGTGTGTTCTATTGCGCGAAATGACGCGCCAGCTCGCATTGGTCTTGAAAGCGCTGTCGAGCATCTGCTTGGAGTAGATCAATTCGTAGCGCAGCGTTTCAGGCACAGGCGGGAATGTCGCACTCACGCGCCGCAGCGCGGCGCCAATCGCCTGGCTGGTTTCAATTGGCAAACTGTTCTCCAACAGGAGGGTTCGCAATGCTTTTGTCCCGATGCCGGAGATGACGCTGCCAACAAGCATCGGCAACACTGAGCCGCCACTGGCACAATCACGACCAAATTTCACAACCGTTAAAAACTCGTTGGCGGCCTGCTCGTGGGCGCCGTTCCTTCGCGCCAGTTCACCCGTGCAGCCAAGCAGCCGCGCCAACTGCCGGTAGTGAGAACAATAGCCGGTGTGCGGGTCATTGAAATTCAAGATAGGCATCTGACAAAACTCCATGGCGGCCCCCATGCGTACAAGTCGGAGCGCTTCCTGACAGTCGGTCAACGTCTGTTCAATGTCTTTGGTCTCCCCGGAGACATGACCGGCCAACAACGCCTCCATCTGCGCCTTCGATTCTTTGGACTGCTTGTAGCCTGTCAGAAGCTCAGCGGCCTTGAGGTAGTAGAACGCACCATTGTCAGGGGTGATCTCGGCAGGCGTCAGCGGGGCCAAGAGTGGGGGGATGCGAACACCGGCCGGCGGTTTCGGAATCGGCGTTAGTCCCCACCGAAATCCGATGAAAAACAGAAGCCCAACTACCATCACCCCAAAACTCAGCCACTTGGCCGCACGGTTGACAATCCGCTTCATCGTCGTCATGATAGCGTGGCTGTTTTCGGCGAACCAGCATGAACAAAACCGATCTCCAAAACCGCGTACTCGCCTTCATCGGCGGCGCCGCGGACGACTTCAACGCCCTCGCGTTGGAGATTTTCGCCTTTCAACGCGAACACAACCTCCCCTACCGGAATTACTGCGGCAAACGGGGCATCGAACGTTGGCAAGACATCCCGGCAGTGCCGACTAGCGCGTTCAAGCATCTGCCAATCACTTGCTTCCCGGCCGCGGAAGCGGTGGCAGAATTCCACACCAGCGGCACCACCGCCGCGCAAACCGGCAAGCATTACTTCAAGACGTTGGCGCTCTACGACGCCGCGTGTGTGCCGAACTTCCGGGCGCATCTGTTCCCTGACGGCGCGACCCTCCCCCTCCTCTCGCTCGTGCCGGACAATCCACATTCGTCCTTGACCTACATGATCCGCAGACTCGGCGCGCGATTCGTGGATCGGCTCGAACCGGTCACCGAACCGGTCTGTGTGCTCGGCACGGCGTTTCATTTTCTGAATCTGTTCGATGCCGGCTTTCGGCTGAAGTTACCGGCCGGCAGCCGTGTGATGGAGACCGGCGGGTTCAAGGGCCGGTCACGCGAAATCTCCCAACGGGAATTGCACCGGCTCATTGCGGAACGGCTCGGCGTGACGATGATCATCAACGAATACGGCATGACCGAATTGAGCACGCAGTTTTACGACCACCAGCCTGGCATGGACTGCAAAGATGTGCCGCCGTGGGCGCGCGTGCTAATCATCAACCCCAAAACCGGCCAAGAAGCGCAACCGGGGGAACCCGGACTCATTCGCGTGTTCGATCTCGCCAATCTGTGGAGCGCCATGGTTGTGCAGACTGAAGACCTCGGCGTGGCCGAGGGCGACGGTTTTCGGATTCTGGGACGGGCAGTCGGCGCGGAAAGCCGTGGCTGTTCGTTGGCGGCGGAGGTGTTGCAGCAAGCATGAGCGCCACGGTCGAACAAGTCCGCGAGGCCATTATCCGCATGCGCGCGGCCCGCGACCATGTGCTGGCCCACCGCTCCACGCCCACAGTAATTGCGGCGTTGGCGGAAACCGCACGGCGTTGGCTCGCCGTCGACAGTCCGTGGCGGGCGCGGGCGAGTGAGCAAGCGGCCGAGTCCCTCGGTTTTTCCCCGGCGATGGTCAATGAGATTGTGGATTTGATCTTTGGCCAATGGACTCCAGAGGCTTTGGGCGAACTGCTCGACAAAGAGTTGGGCGACCGGCGGGTGTTGGATGAGTTTCAACCGCTGGGCCGGCTGGCTTCGCGCGCCATTGGGCCGCGGTTGATTACCCACATCCTTGCCGGTAACGTGCCCGCCCCCGGTCTGGTTAGCATCCTCAGCGGACTGTTGTTGCGGTCGGCCAATCTGGTCAAACCGGCGGCGCGAGACCCGGTCTTTCCCCGCTTGTTTCTGGAATCGCTCACCGAAGTGGACGCCGAGCTGGCCGCATGCGTGGCGGTGTTGGACTGGCCGCGCACGGAAACAGCGGTGACGCAGGCGGCGTTGGCAGAGGCGGAAGCCGTGTTGGTCTGCGGCGATGATCGCACCATTGCGGCCTTGCGGGCGATGGCCCCCGCCACCGCGGTGTTCATGGGCTACGGTCACAAAATCAGTTTTGCGGTGATCGGCCGCGAGGCCATGACCGAGGAGAACCTGCCGGCACTGGCCCGGGCGGCGGCGTTCGATGTGTCCGTGTATGACCAACAAGGCTGCTTGTCGCCGCATGTGATTTACGTCGAGGAACGCGGCGCGCTCAGTCCGCGCAAATTTGCCGGCGCGCTCGCCACGGCGATGGCCGAATATCAACAACGGGTGCCGCGCGGCCGGTTGAGCGTTGAGGAGGCGGCGACATTGACGACGTTGCGAGCCGGTTACCAGTTTCGCGCCGAGTCGGACCGGCGGCTATCCGTCTGGGCCGGCCCCCAGCCGAACGATTGGTTGGTCGTGTACGAAGATGATCCTTCTTTCTCGCCCTCGTGTCTGAACCGGATGGTCTATGTCAAACCGACCGACGGTTTCTCGCGGGTATTGGACAACGTGCGCCGGTACGTGCCCTTGATTTCGACCGTGGGCGTGGCGCCGTTTGACGAGCGGGCGCGCGCATTGGCCCGCGAGTTAGCGGAAATGGGCGTCACGCGGGTCTGCCCGCTCGGGGAAATGCAACAGCCGCCCTTGACCTGGCATCACGACGGGCGACCAAATTTGGCGGCGTTGGTGCGCTGGACGGATGTCGGGTAGTCGCTTGATGTGGAGTGCGGTGGCTTGACACCGCTTTGGAACGGCAAGGCTGCGTCAAGCCGCAGCACTCCAAGATTACGCGGTCAGCTTCAGGAAGTTTTGCAGGATCAGCTTCCCGTTTTCGGTCAGGATGGATTCGGGATGGAATTGCACCCCCCAAATCGGCAACGTCTTGTGCCGGATGCCCATGATCTCGCCTTCCGGCTTCGTCTCGGCGGTAATTTCCAGGCAAGCCGGCAGCGTGTCGCGTTTGATGAGGAGCGAATGGTACCGCGTCGCGGTGAACGGATTCGGCATCCCGGCAAACAGGTCGCGGCCATTGTGGTGGATGGGCGAGGTCTTGCCATGCATGAGCCGGTCAGCCCGCACCACCTCGCCGCCGAAAACATGGCCGATACATTGATGCCCCAGACAAACGCCGAGAGTCGGAATGGCTGGCCCGAAGGTCTTGATGATGTCGTTGGACAATCCCGCTTCGCCCGGTGAACACGGGCCCGGCGAGATGAGCAGCCGATCGGGCCGCAACTGCCGGATCTGGTCCAGCGTGATCTGGTCGTTGCGCCGCACCTGCATCACCACGCCCAGTTCGCCGAGGTACTGGACGAGGTTGTAGGTAAAGCTGTCGTAGTTATCAATCACCAGCAACATACAACGCGTACATTACGCCACCGCTCGGCAGAGCACCATGAAAAAACACCGCGCCCGGCGCACAGGTCGCCATTTGCATCTACAGGAAATGGGCGTATCTTTGCGGTGGATGGTGTATGGCCAAAGCCCGCCGAGAAGTGGAACTTGCGGTGCGTGTGGGCAACAAAACCGGCGCGCTGGGGGAGGTTTTACAGGCCGTCTCCCAAGCCGGCGTCAACATTTTGGCCTATTGCTCCTACAGCGACCGTGATGAGGGAGTGGTCTTGCTCGTACCGGAAGATCCGCTGCGCGCCAAGTTCGCCCTCGAACAAGCCGGCTATACCTGTCAAGCCACCTCCGTTGTGGTGGTCGGCGACACGGACAAAGTGGGCGCGGCTGCCCGGCTGGGCACTTATCTCGGCCAGGCCGGCGTGGACATCATCTATTCCTACGCCTCGTCGGCCGAGGCCCCACAGTTTTGCGCTGTCTTCAAGACGGCCGACGATGCGCGGGCGTTGCAGACCCTCCAAGCAGCGAACTTTGGGCAAGCCGCATAAACTATTGTTTTGAACCGCGATAAGTCGCGAAGGCAGTGGGCGTCTCCCACAACCGAACTTCGACAACGGGCAACCCTTGCGCACGGGCCTGTTCGAAAATCAGTCGGGCGATGTTTTCGGCAGTGGGGTTTTCCGTCATCGCAAAATGCGGCTCGCCCATCTGCCGCAAGACCGGCAACGCCGGATCATCGTCCCGCAACAACATCCGGTGATCCAAGTGGGCGTCAATCCAGTTTTTGATGGCCGCCTTGATCTCCGAAAAATCGAAGACCATCCCCCGTGCATCGAGCCGGTCGGCTTCTATATCCACCTCCACCCGGCCGTTGTGCCCGTGCAAATGACGACATGGACCGTCATAGTTGAGCAAACGGTGCCCGTAACAAAAATCAATATGCTTGGTCACTTTGAACATGTCCGCACTATCCGCCAGCCTTTCTCGCCCGTCAACGCCCCCACGCGTCTCCCCCAATTGCAGCGAAAAGTCACTCGGCGCCGAGCAGCCGCCCGCCATCCACCACCAGCACGTGGCCGGTCACAAAGTCTGTACCTTCCACGAGAAACAACACGGCGCTCACGATGTCTTGCGGCGAACCGAGTCGTTTGACGAGGGTGGCCTGACGCACTGCTTCCGTCTCTGTCTCGGTAAAATCGGGTGGCAGCCACACCGGGCCGGGCGCGATGGCGTTGACCTGCACACGCGGCGCCAGTTCCTTCGCCAAGGCTTTCGTCAGGCAAATGACACCGGCCTTCGACACCAGATACGGCAGATAATGCCGGTAGGGCCGGAGTGCCGCCCAATCCGCGAAGAACACCATCTTGCCAGTCCGCATCCGTTTCCCCACTTCGAGCGCCCAGAGAAACGGACCTTTGAGATTCGCGTCGAGATGAAAATCCCAGTCTGCTTCGGTCAAGGTCTTGAACGGTGTGCGGCGATACACGGCCGCACTGGCGATCAACACGTCAACCTTGCCGGCCCGCACCACGGCAGCACGCACTTGCTGTGCGTTTGTCTGATCGGCTCGCACCGCCAGTGCGCGGACGCCCAGATCTCGGATCTCGGACACCAACTGCCGGGCCTCTTGCACGGCGGTGTGGCAGTGCACGACGATGTTCGCACCGCGGCGGGCTAGCGCCAGCGCAATTTCGCGGCCCACTCGTTTGCCCGCGCCCGTCACCAAAACTGTCCGGCCTGTCAATTTCATGGGACGAGGTTACCGGCAGGTGGCCGCGCGCGCAAGCGAAACGGATTGCACTCACCCCGAACGGCCCTTATACTCACAGTCATGAAAATTGCATTTTGCCTCTGCGTGGCGGCCGTGCTGCTGTTCCCCTTCTCCCTGCCGGTAGGCGCGGCGGACACCGATCAACCGCCCAGCGGCCACAACGCGCTGCGCAAACTCGGCCGCGGCTGCGCCAATCTCCTGTTTGGCATCGTCGAGGTGCCGAACCAGATGACCAAAGCCACCGCCGCCCACGGGGGAGCCGCGACCTTCACCTACGGTTTGGGCAAGGGGCTGGTGCGGTGGGTTTGGCGCGAATGCGTCGGCGTGTATGAGATCGTCACCTTCCCGCTGCCCTTGCACGGTTACCAGCCAGTGATGGAACCTGAATTCCCCAATGAAGATTACGAGCCGTAGCGCCGCGCTCGCGCTGCTGCTGGCTGGCGCCGTCCAAGCCGGCGACTACGACGCCGCATGGCAGCGCGCTCGCGATCTCGCCGACCAAGGTATCCTCGCCGCCGGCCGGGACCAACAGAAACAGTTTTTCCTCGAAGCCGAACAAGCCGCCCGGCAGGCGGTGCGCTTGCAGCCCAGCGATTCCAAAGGTCACGCCTTCCTCGCCGTGGCGGTTGGTCGGTTGGCCTTATTCGAGGGCGGCCGGCACAAAGTCGAGTTGTCCCGTGAAGTCAAAACCGCCGCCGAACAGGCGCTCGCGTTGAATCCGAACGATGACATGGCCTGCCACACGTTGGCGCTCTGGCACCGCGAACTGGTGCAATTAAACAGGGCGCTGAAGAAGGTCGCCGAACTGCTCTACGGCCGCTTTCCCCCGGCGTCGCTCGCGGAAGCGATCCGGTTGCTGCGTCGGGAGGTCGAACTCGCCCCCGATGCCATCGTCCACCGGGTCGAACTCGGCCGCACGCTCGTCGCCGCCCGGCAATGGGCGGCGGCCAAACAGGAACTCGACGCCGCGCTCGCCCTGCTGGACAGTTGGATCACCGACAACTACTACCGGGAGTTGGCCAAACAATGCCTGAACTCAAACCCACACAAGTTCTGACCGTTTCCGAAATTACCCGCCGGGTTAAAGGGCTGTTGGAAAAATCGTTCCCGGCCGTTTGGGTCGAAGGCGAGATTTCCAATCTTCGACAGCCTTCCTCCGGCCACAGGTATTTCACCTTGAAAGACGCCAACGCGCAGTTGGCCGCCGTGCTCTTTCGCGGCGCGGCCGGCAATCTCACCTTCCGTCTCCAAGACGGCCAGCAAGTGCTCGCGTTTGGCGATCTCGGCGTTTACGAGCGGCAGGGCCAATACCAACTCATCGTCCGCCAACTCGTGCCGAAAGGACTCGGCGCGCTCCAGTTGGCATTCCAGCAGTTGAAAGAAAAACTGGCGAAGGAAGGCCTCTTCGACGCCGCCCGCAAGAAACCCATCCCCGCCCTGCCCCAGCGCATCGGCCTCGTCACCTCCCCGACCGGCGCGGCGATCCGGGATTTCCTGAACATCATCACGCGGCGCTTCCCCAACGTCCACATCATCCTCAACCCGGTTCGCGTCCAGGGCGATGGCGCCGCGCGGGAAATCGCCGATGCGATTGACGAGTTCAACCGACTCGATCTTGTGGACGTCATCATCGTCATGCGCGGCGGTGGCTCGCTCGAAGACCTTTGGGCGTTCAACGAAGAAGTCATTGCCCGCGCGCTTGCCCGGTCGCGCCTACCAACCATCTCGGCGGTCGGACATGAGATTGATTTTACCATCAGCGATTTTGTCGCCGACCTGCGTGCGCCCACGCCCAGCGCGGCGGCGGAGTTGGTCGTCAAAGCCAAAGACGAATTCCTCCGACTAATTGCGGATTACCGGCAACGACTGACGAAAGACCTGCGGCTGGCGCTAAGCGAAGCCCGACGTCGCTTGGCCGGCTGCGCCCTCCGCCCGCCGGCGGAGACTCTCCGACAATATACACAGCGCGTGGATGACCTCTGCGGACAACTGCAACAGAGCGTTGCCGACGCCCTGGTCGCCCGCCACTCCCGCCTCGATGTCGCCCGCGAAAAACTGCGCCTGCTCAGTCCGCAGTCCCTCGTGACCCGCTGGCGGCAACAGGTAGAGACGCGAACGGGCCAATTGGCGGCGGCGGCGGCGCGTTATCGGCAAGTCGTACGCCATCGGTTGGCGCACGCCACCAGCAAGCTCGACTTGCTCAGTCCACGCGGCACCCTCGCCCGCGGCTACAGCATCACCCGACGAGCCGACGGCCGCATTGTCAAAAGCGTGACCGACGTGACGAACGGTCTCTCCGTGCGGACGTTGGTGGCCGATGGGGAGTTTGCCTCCACAGTGACCGAGGCGACCCAATAGCCGGCTTGCTGGCGGACAGCCGCATATGGTATCGTTGACCGCAGTTCAATCATGACCAAACCAACTGCCAAAAAAAACAGTGGCATGAGTTTTGAGCAGGCCTTACAGCGACTCGAAAAAATCGTCGCCGAAATGGAGGCAGCCGAATTACCGCTCGAAGACGTGTTGAAACGTTACGAGGAAGGCACCCAGTTGGTTCGGTATTGCTCGCAAAAACTCGAAGAGGCGGAACAAAAGATCGAATTACTCACTAAAAACCGCGACGGTACTGTCAGTCTGTCGCCGTTGGC
>CALBCO010000101.1 GCA_937927265.1 uncultured Verrucomicrobiae bacterium
CCATGAATAGACTGCGATGTGGGACTGCTGAGGTTGTCATTGGTGTGATCCTTTCTGGTTGATGGTTTGTGCCGCCGACGTTCCGTGTCAGCGACACCGCACTATTTGCCACAACCTCAGTGGCCCGCATAGCATCTACCAGGTGACGTATTTGCCCGTTGACCGAGATGGGGTGTTGAAGCTGGCAGATTTGGAGAATGCGATTACGGATGATACAGCGGTGGTGTCGCTGATATGGGCGAACAATGAGACGGGAGTGTTGTTTTCGATGAAGGAGGTTGCGGAAATTAGAAGTTACGCAGTTGGCCGGGGTTGGTGATTGAGTCTATCCCCTTCGTCGTGGGGAACACAGACCAAGAAGGTGCTCGCACATGAATCCGCCAAAATATACAGCCAGACATTGCTTGCAGTTTCTCATCGCCGCCCAATTCCGGTTCACTTGCACGAAAGCGGCGCGTTGTCAGCCTGACACTCCCACCAGTCCAGCCCCCATGCCTTCAACCTCCTGCTGCTGCGAATGCCCGCCAAAACCCGAGCGCTGTGGCGCGACGCACGCAAGCTCATCAAACCAACTCAGGGCGTGCTGGTTCTTGACGACTCCGTACTGGACAAGCCGTACGCCTCGCCGATGGATTTGATCGGCTGGCACTGGAGCAGTCAACATCGTCGGGTGGTTGTGGGTATCGATCTGATGACGTTGCTCTGGAATGACGGGCATGCGCTGGTGCCTTACGACTTTCGGATCTATCACCTACCCAGCGACGGCTGCACCAAGAACAATCTTTTCCGCGCGATGCTCCAAGTGGCACACCAGCGTGGAATGCAACCGCGCTTTGTAGCCTTTGACAGTTGGTTGGGCGGTCTGGACCACCTGAAGGCCGTGTGCACGCGCGGCTGGCACTGGTTAACTCGTCTGAAGAGCAACCGACCGGTCAACTCGAACCACACGCGCAAGGTGCCGATTCGGGACGTGGCGATTTTGTGTGAGTGGTTGGTGATGCATCTGAAAGGGTACGGGATGATCAAAGTCTTTCGGACGGTTTCCGGAAATGGGGACGCGGACTACTGGGCGACCGACGATCTGAGGATGAGCGAGGTGCAACGGCAAACGCTGGCGGATCAGAGCTGGGCTATCGAAACGTATCATCGAGGACTCAAACAATGCTGCAGGCGTTTGTGCGACTGGAAGCGCATTGGTTGCGCACTGGGGTTAGTTGGTATAAAGCCAAACCGGCGGTTCACAGAACCGCCGTTACACCGACATCGCCGGCCCAGCGAACCAGCTAGTCGGCTACAAACTGAGCGAAGACCAATCGCGACCGGAAAGCCGAGTCAGACGAGACGCGGTCCTCCGCAATCGCTCCTATCAATTTGCAGATGCTTTTGGTATTAGTCGGTCATGCTCGAACGTCTGTTCAAGGTGCGCGAACGCGGTTCGACCATTCGCGTGGAATTGCTGGGCGGGGCAACGACGTTTATCACGATGGCCTACATCATCGTCGTCAACCCGGCCATCCTCGCGTTTGCCGGTATCCCGGTCGGGCCAAGCACGGTGGCCACCATTCTGACGGCGGTGGTGGGGTCGTTGCTCATGGGCTTCATTGCCAACCGGCCCATCGCCGTCGCGCCGTACATGGGCGAGAACGCCTTCATCGCGTTTGGTCTCGCCACGCTCGGCATCGGCTGGCAACTGCGACTTGGCGCGGTGTTCGTCGCCGGCGCGGTGTTTTTGTTGATCACGGTCCTGAAAGTCCGGTCGTGGCTCGCCAACTCAATCTCGTTCTCCATGAAGCACAGCTTCGCGGTCGGCATTGGGTTGTTTCTTGCGTTTATCGGCTTGACGGAGACCGGGATTGTAACGAAGGCGGAGGCGGTGCCGGTGAAGTTAGGGGCGCTGGGGTTGCCGCAGGTGTTGGCGATTGCCGGGTTTTTGGTGATTGCGGCGTTGCTTTACCGGCGGGTGCGCGGGGCGATCTTGATCGGGATCGCGGTGACCGGCGTGGCGGGGCTGGCGCTCGGGCTGGGGCAAGCGCCGAAAGCGGTGATGGCGGTGCCGTTTGTCGGCGAGTACAGCCTGGCGCCGATTGCGTTGCAACTCGACATTGCCGGGGTGTTGCGGCTGAGTTTTTTGCCGATTTTACTGACGTTGTTTTTGATGGGTTTTCTCGACACGCTGGGGACATTGGTTGGCGTCGGCGCGGCCGGCGGGATGCTTGATGAGCAGGGGAACTTTCCCGATATCGAAAGGCCGATGGTGGTGGACGCGGTGACGTGCATGTTCAGTGGGTTGATCGGTACCTCGACGAGCGGCGCGTACATCGAATCGGCCACCGGCATCCGCGAAGGCGCGCGGACCGGGTTGGCGGCGGTGATGACGGCGGTGTTGTTTGCGGTGTCGTTGTTTTTCATTCCGCTGGTCGAACCGCTGCAACATCTCCAGTATGCCTACGGCCCGGCGTTGGTGGCGGTGGGCGTGTTGATGATTGGGTCGGTGCGGCAGATTGATTTTGAGGATTTGACGGAGCTGGTGCCGGCGTTTGTGACGGTGGTGATGATGTTGTTCACGTATAACATCGCCAACGGCTTGACGGCCGGGATCGTGGTCTATCCATTGATGAAACTAGCGGCGGGCCGGTACCGGGAGATCAATGTCGGGGCGGTGGTGTTGGCCGTGTTGTGTCTGATTTACTACCTGTTTGGTCTCCCGCATTGACCTGCACTGGCACAACCAGTGTTCTGAACGACGATGGGCATGAGTA
>CALBCO010000102.1 GCA_937927265.1 uncultured Verrucomicrobiae bacterium
CCACCAACTTCACGCAACCATCACCTCATTCGACCAATCGTGCCTTCATACGCACGAACAACCGATCTTGACCGGGACCGATATTGAACCGCAGCGTGGTGCGGCGCAGGTCGCCACGGTCGGTGTGTTGCACGCTTGCGGGCTGGGCGGCTTCCCAGCTTCGCAGATCGGTCGAAGTCTGGAATTCCACCGTCACGTCTTCCGCCACGTTCAGGTACTCCACCTCGAATACGAACTCGTTGCCTTCACGCCGCGAGGCCCACGCGCCGGTGTTGGCTTGGCGTGGATTGGTCTGTAACACCCATTCGAGCAGGTTGGATTGGCCGTCGCCATCAAAATCATACTCAGGATCAGCCAGCCCGGCGGCAATTTCCGCCGCGGTGAAATGCTCGATTTGGAAGGTGTCGTACTGCGGCGGTCCCGTGATGGCCATGGCGCTGAATTGACCGGCCCATAGATCCACCGTGGCGGGAAGATTCACGATTCTGCCTGCCGTGTATCGAGTGGCAGTGTCCTCCAAGCTGCCCCAGTTGTAACTGCTACCCGCTCCCCAACCGTACACTGTCCCGTCGTTTTTCAGGGCATACGAGGTGAAGACGGAGGCGGCGATTTTTTTGACGTTCGTCAGGTAACCGGTGGGGTCGTTATTGTCGCGGACCAAGTCGGCCAGATTGGTTTGAATGACGCTGGAACCAACCCCGGCTCGGCCGCTTTGATTGTATCCCCAACCCCACGCGTAGCCGTGGGCATCGGCGGCGAGCGCGTATGAGCCGCCGCCCGATATTTCGGCAACATCGGTCAACGGAGTTGAAGGCGAACTACTCTTCAAGACGGTCACCGGCGACCAACGATTGGTGTAGGTGCCGTCCGCAAGTTGGCCATACTGATTCCAGCCGGATGCGCGCAACGTGCCATCGCGCAAGAGCACGAGCGAGAACGACGTCCCGGCGGCGACGCGCACCGCATTAGTGATATTGAGCATTTGGACTGGTGTGGTTTGTGCGGAGTTGGTCGTGCCTTTGCCGAGTTGGCCGTAGGCATTAGAGCCCCACCCCCACACAGTCCCATTGGTGTGGACTGCGTAAACTGAATGATCGTAAGCGGCAATCTGGACGATGTTACTGATCCCCGGCACGCGGTTGGGGACGGCGATGTCGGTGGTGGCGCCGTTGCCATGTTGCCCATAATAGCCGTAACCCCAAGTCCAGACGCTTCCGTCCGTCCGTAATGCCACACCGCCGTAACCGTGCGTGGCGATCTGCACGATGTTGCTCAGCCCGGCGATGGGTGCGAAATGGCGGCGGGCTACGGTTGTGTTGGTGACGCCGAGGCTGAAGTACGCATTGGTGCCTGAGGCATACACCAATCCGTCCTGGCCTAATCCATAGGCGGCATAGTTGCCGATGGCCACTTGGCGCCAGTCACGCGCGACACGCGCCGGTGGGGTGATGTTGCGCTTGTCGGGCTGATAGACAAACGGCCCGCATTGGTACCAACTATTCCCTCCCCATGCATAAACATTGCTGTACCGCCGCAGGTCCGCCACGCTCATGGCGATTTCATTGGTGGACTGCAGCAATCCATCGTCGGCCACGATCCGCGCCACGTAGTCGCCAGGCGCGCCAAACGCCACCAAGGAGTTGCTGCCCATATAATGCGCATAGCCGGCAAAATGAGCCGGCCCGCTGACTTTTGTCCACCAACTCGTCACCGCTCCGGGCGGACGCGGCAAGCCGTCGTCGCTGATTTGTGGATTGATGAAATACGTGCCGGGCGCATCCCATTGCAGTGGGCCGGTCAGACCGATCACCGGCGGCGTGTTGCCTTCGGTTTGGCGGATCACAGTGAAATTGGCCAAGTCCTGTGAACTGAGGGCGCCATCACTGGCTCGCAATTCCAGCACGTAGTCACCCAACGCCGGGAACCAGACGGTCGCCGTGAGGGAGTTGGAATTATTAATCGTCGCCGTCGCTGGGCCACTGATTTGCCGCCAGGTCACGCTCACCGCCCCGGGCGGATCCGGCAGCCCATCGTCGCTGACCGAGCCGGTCACCGTGATGTTAGTCATGGCGTACACGGTGCGTTGTCCCCCGGCGTTGACGATCGGCGCCTGATTGGTGTCGCTCACGGTTAACGTCACCGTATCACTGCCGGCTAACGCGCCGTCGCTCGCGATCAATTCCAACACGTACACCCCGTAACCGGGCAACCGCGCCGTCGTGCCCGGTTGCGTCGGATCGGCAAAGGTCACCACACCGGGACCGCTCAGTTGCCGCCACTGATACGTCAGTTGCGCCGGTGGGTTCGGTCGGCCATCATCCGTCGCGCTGCCAGCCAAGGTGATCGTTTGCGGGGTGATAAACCCACGATCGGGACCGGCATTCACCACCGGCATCAAATTCACATTCGGCTCACCGGGCGCGACAACGCTCACCGCCAATGTCGCCGCGGCTGCCGCCTCACTATCGCTTGCGACCAACCGCACCACGTAGTTGCCCGCCACGCTGAATGTGGCCGTGCTAACAGGAGCATTCGATGTCCCAAAGACCACGCTACCGGGGCCGGCGGCTTTTTCCCATCGGTACGTCAAGGAGCTTCCCACCGGCAAACCGTCGTCGCTCACTGTCGCCGCAAGCGTCACCGGCACACCGGGGTTGACCGCGTTGGTCACGGGAGCCAACACCACTACCGGCGCCAGGTTCAACAGCTCAGCCTGATACAACCGCCTCACCTCCGACCAGGACAACGCCCGGTCATACACCCGCACATCATCAATCAGCCCGTCGTAATCATCCGTTGTGTCGGTGTTGTTGGCGTTGCGAACAGTCCCAATCAGGAAATCCGCCGTGGTAATCTCGTTGGTCGGCGTGATCATCCGAATGCCCCCCAGCCCGCCGTCCACGAATCCAAAGGCCATCTTCTGCGAAGGATCATTGACCACGGTCATCATCCGCCATTGCCCATCGTTGATGACGCGCTCGTTGAAACTCATCGTCTGTGCGCTGCCGCCAACCGTGAACGAGGTGCGACTGTCGCTACCTTCGGGGCGCAGCCGGAGTTGTTTCTGGGTCAATGTCGCCACGGCTTTGCCGGCCACGTCCACGTTGCCCTGCGTCAGTTTCACCCACAACGACACCGTCCACGGCCGGTCCAGCGCGAAATCATACGCAGCGTGCGGCAACGCCACTACGTGAGACCGAGTGCTGCCGTTGTCCGCTGCGAAATTCAACGCCCCGCCGAATTTGCCGTCGTTGACCCATGCCTGAGCCAGATTGAAATTCACCAGCGTCCCGTCCGGCCCGCCTGCGCGATTGTGCGCCACTGCGCCGCTGCTTTCATCAAACGTGTAGTGCGCAATCTCCGGGGCCGGTCCCGCCGGCAAACTGATCGCCGACACCTCCACGGTCGCGTCCACCACAGCCGTTTGCGCGCCATCGCTGGCTGTCAACCGCAACACGTAGCTGCCCTCGCGGTCAAACGCCACGGCGGTCGCCGCAGCGTTCGGCATGGAGAATTGCACCGTCGCTCCCGCCGGTTGGCGGACCACCGACCATGACAACGTCAACGTCGCCGGATCTACGGTCGGATGCGTCACCCTGGCGGCCAACCACGCTTCCCGACCCGGTGCAACCCGGCATTGGCCGCTGGCCGGCGTCACCAATGTCACTTGCGGGCCGCTAGCGTATTCCAAAATCAGTTGCGGTCGGTATGCCTGCATCAACGACTCGCGCGAGGGAAACATCAGACGCGTCCAACCGCCGTTGAGGCCAACCCGTAGCGTGACTTTCCCCGTGGAATCTACTGCTCGATCCGCATTCACCAAAGACGTCACATCAATGTCGTGTGGCGCGCCCCATACCGGTTTCCCCGCGCGCGACACCGCTGGCACACCGGCGCGATCCGGAGGACGATTGCTCCAGTTAATGGAGCTCGTCGAAGCCGTGCCGACACCGGTGCCCTCTATCCACGAATCGTCATCCACCAAAGCCACCTCCAGACTTTCCGAGTCCAACATCGAGGTGTTCTCATTCGAGTAAAAACGCAACGTGGCGCGGGCGACATTCGTCAGGCCAGCAGGAAGATCACAAGCAAAACGCAAGTAGGCGTGTCCAAGCCAGTACCCAACTCCCGGCGCGATCTCACGGGCGGCGCCATAATTATAGGTTGGGTTGACCTGCAAAACATGGGCGTCCGCTTCGGGAACGAATACCCGTTGCCGATGAGGTTGAACGGTGAGTGTGAAGGCCCGGGTGGCCGTTGTGCCGGCGGCATCCGTCGCGGCTATCGTAACCGGAAAATTGCCGCTTTCGGTTGGCGTGCCGCTGAGTTGGCCATCGGACGACAGTTGCAAACCTGACGGCAGCGCACCGCTTTGCACACTCCACGCGTAGGCCGGATACCCGCCCGTCGCCGTTAAGCTCGCGGTATAGGCTGAGTCGAAAAACGCCGTCGGCAGATTGGTGGTGGCGACGCCAAGCGCGGGCGAGGCCGCGTCGAGATTGATCGTGCGGAAAACCCCCTGGCTGCCGTTCCAGAACGTGCCGCTCGCCGTCGTGTCGAGCTTGACGGCGCGCACCATGTAGATGTGCGTGCCGGATGTCACACTGCTATCGGTGTAGGTGGTCGCGGCGATGGGTGTTGTGGTCAACCGGGTGAACGGCTGGTCCATCGCGGTCGAACGATAGACGTGGTAGCCCGCCACGGCGGGGTCTTCCGACGCTTCCCAATTAAGTTGCACGCCGCCACCGATCGGCCGCGCGCGTAGGTTGCGAGCGGGCGGGAACATGTAGAGCCGCAAGAGCGGGTCGCCGAGATGATTCATAAAGAACACCCCGGTGTGATCGCCGTTGGGCCAATAATAACTGTCAATCCGATGCAACCCATCGGTCGAATACCAGCCGCGGTTGTTGATGCTGACGCGCATCATGTCGCCCATCACGTCGCCGAGGCCCAACCGATGATAGAAATACCGCAACCCCCAGATTGACCATGTGTAACTGAGCGTGAAACTGTCTTCGGCCAGGGCGTTGGCCATGTAAGTGGTTTCGTACCAATATCCCCACAAGCTTTGACAGCCGGTCCAGATCACCGCGCGCCCGCCTATGCCCCGACCGGGAGCAGAGTCGCCCTTAGCATAAAACAAGAAAGGGCCGTTCTCCGCAGAATATCTCTGATCGTAGTCCATATTGCCGCTGCTGGTTTGGATGCCGGCAGGCAGATATTCTATGTTGTCGAGCCCGAGCAGAGCCGTCATGCTGTTCCAACCCGTCTCGCTAACATTGTCGAAACCGTTTCGGATCAGTCCGCGTCGACCGGGTCGGAAATCCGGTGCGGCCTGTTTGTAACGGTACAGCTTGTCGAGATAGTTCCGCAGCCCCAATAACGGCCCCTCGGCCAAAAACGGCATATCCATCCGCCCAAAGCCCAACTCGAAATAGTTCCAATTCGAGGTTGGCGTGCGGGTTTCATCATACTTGCCGTCGCCGGGCGCATTGGTCATCGCCCCGGTGGCCGTGTTGACACCGGTATCCGTCCACGTCCCATTCACATCGCCGTAGTAAGCGTCGGTGCCGAACGCGGCCTTATTGCCGTGCCCGTCCGGACCGGAATACGACAACCCCGTGCGCGGTTCCGGGACATTGCCAAGCAGGGAGACGTGTTTCACCTCGCCGGGATAGTTCGTATAAAGCGAGATAATCTGGTTGCGGATGGGCACGTGCAGGAAACCCGTGCCGGCCATGCCGCCATAGCCTTCGCCACGAGGGGTGGGAATCACATGCACCGTCCAACCATCGCCGGTGAGGTCTTCGATATACCGCGTTAACTCGGTCATCAGATTGCTGAAGACCCGGTTTTCCACCACCAACGCCACCCGGCCGCGCCAGCCGGTCTGGTCCACTGCAATTCCGCTGCGAATGTACCCGTACAACCGCGTGTCGCTGCGCGAGCGGCCTGTGGTCGTGCCGCCGTAAAGCCGGTATTCGTATTCCACGCCCACCACGACATTCGTATCGGTCCAGACTCCCGTGCCGCCGGGAATTGTCCCGATTGGGCCGGTCCAGCTCAGATCGTACGGTCCTTTGCGGTACACCTGATAGCTGCGCTCCACCTTGTGGACGCGCAACGTAATCGCGGGCGGGTTGGTTTGCACGGTGGCCTCCACGGGCACGGTCACATTCAGTTGCCACTTGTCCGGCGGCAACGGACTCGTCAAGGCCGCCACCCGCGCGGCAGTCAGAAGAAATAGCCCTATGCACGCCACGCTGATCAACAGCATTTGTCGCTTTGTTTTCATTGTCTATCCCTTTTCAACCGCGGACACCTCAACTCCACGGGCCTCTCAACTCATTCCACCAGCCGCACTTTCATGCGCACGAACAACCGATCCTGACCGGGGCCGATGTTGAAGCGCAATACGGCCCGCTCCGTGTCGTCATTGGGTAGAAACTGCGCGCTGCTCGGCGCGGCCGGCTCCCAATTCCGCAAGTCAGTCGAGGTTTCCCACGAAATCTCCACTCCGGTATCGGCGGCGAGATATTCCGTCTCGAATACAAACTCGTCCCCCTCCATCCGACACGCAAACTGCGGCGCACCGTCGGGGTTCTTCGGGTTGCTTTGCTGGATATATTCGAGCAGGTTCATCCGACCGTCGCGGTCGAAATCTGCTGCGGCCGTCGCCTGACCACCGGCGATTTCTTCCGACGTGAATCGCGCGGCCTGCCAAGCGGCAAACGTGGGCCGTGGGCCGGCGGTCAGTGCAGCGGTTTGATTGCCGGCGGCCCGCACTTGCGCCACGCGGTCCATCACTTGTTGTGGCGTCGAGCGCGAAACCGTGGTGCCGTCACCGAGTTGGCCTGATTCGTTTACGCCCCACGTCCATAACGACCGATCTGCCAACCGCGCGGCACTGTGCGCCGTGCCAGCGGCAATTTCACGGACCGGTTGTCCCAGATCGAGAACGACCGGGCTGAGTTGCGCGCCAGGCAAGCCCAGTTGACCCGTCGCGTTGTCGCCCCAGACGTATAAGGTCCCATTGGTAATCAACGTCAAGGCGTGTGCCGCACCGGCCACGATGTTGGTGATGCCCGCAAGACCGGGAATCTGTACCGGGGTGGCGCGGTCGGTCGTATCGCCTTGACCGAGTTGGCCGCGATCATTTGTGCCCCACGCCCAGACGGTGCCATTGGTTGCCAAGGCCAACACAAAGGCATCCCCAGCCGTCACACTGCGAATGGCCGGCAAGGCTGTCACCTGCGTCGGCGTTGAAGTCGTCATACCGCCCCACGTCCACACACTGCCGTCAGCAAAACAGGCTGCGGTAAAATTTGTGCCGCAAGCGACTTGCACAGCATTGGCCGGTAGACCCGCCACGCGCCGGGGCCGTGCGTTTTCTGGAGGAATGGGAAAGCCGTTGGTCGTGGCCCCGAACCGGCCGTAATCGTCGCCTAGTTGGCCGGCGTCGTTGGCCCCCCACGCCCAGACCTCACCAGTTTGGGTAATGGCGGCAACATGGTTCACGCCGGGGGCAATCTGTCGCACCGGCGGCAGCAGCACCACCTTGTACGGGAAGGCGCGGCTGACAAATGTGGCGTCGCCGAGCCGGCCGCGGGTGTTTTTTCCAAACCCGAGAACGCTGCCGTCGGATTTAATGGCAAAGGCATAGTCCCCGCCGGGCACGATGTTCATGCTGTCGCTCAGGGCTTCCGGCAACACCACGTTGGTCGGATAATTCTCTTTGCCAAGCTGGCCGAAGTGGTTGGCGCCCCACAAATGCGCCGTGTCGGGCCCGCCGCGGACACCGGCAGTGAACGGCGACACGCGCCGTACGCTGTAGGGATGTTCCTGGAACAGTTCCCAAATCACGTCACACACTTGCGCAACGCGGGCGGCGGTCATCGCCAGCGTGGGGAACCGATCGTGATTGGGGTCGCTCGGATAATCCGTGGGAATGTTATAGATCGTCCAGTCAAGCGTGCCGGGATGCGCCCCAAACAACGCGGTGTAGAAACTCGCCGCCGCGGTGAATTGCGGCAACCCGGCCCGGATGTGCAACGAGTCGGCGTAGAACTTGGAGATGTGCGTGATCTTTTCGGGAACGTCGGGATTATTTAGTTCGGGGTCGCCCCCGGCCAGGTAGAGCTGATTCAGCCGCTGGAAAATGGTGCGGATGGGAATGAGCGTGAATCGGCCTTGTTCCCAGAGCTGCGGATGACGCGCGACGAGTTCGGCAAAGAGCTTGTGTTCATAATCGCGGGTGCCGTTGCGTTGGTTTGTCCATGGCGGATCCTCTGACTGATAGAAGTCGAAGTACTTCTGATCATAATCAAAACCGTGGTTGGTGAACTCGCTGTGCGGTTGGCCCACGACAAACTCGTTAGTTTTGGGATAATAGAGTGTCCATTCCGGCCATTGATCGCGCGGGGGGACAATGCCGGCGCCGGTGCCGTTCCAGGTCGGATAAATGCAGACGCGGCCGGCCGGGTTGTACGCCAGATACGCGGCAATGATGTCGGTGGCGCTCTGCGGGTCGCCGCAATCGGTCGGTTTAGGGAACACTGTGCTCCACTTCTGAGTGACGACCTCTGTCCACATCACCGCGCCGAACGGTTGGAGCACCGTGGCTTCCCAAGGCTTGGTGACAAAGTTTTGAATCACCGTGGAGCTGTCGCTCACCGCGCCGGGATCAATCGTGTACTCGCCGCTCGAACCGGGATCGAGTCCGCCGCCGACATACAAGACGTAGCGATGCTGCCAGAGTTGCCAGCCCGCGCCGACATTTTTCGCAAACTCCCAAATCTTGCCGGCCGAAGCGCCGAGCGCGGGATGCGCGTCCGGCCAAGTGGACTCGGTCAAGCTGTTGCCAAAATAAAACGCGCTCACCAACGCGGCGTCGCGGTCGGGATCATGGGGGAACGCATCAAATTGGCGGATGGAGGCGTTGAGATTTCTGTTGCCGGTGTTGGTGCGCACGCCGCTGACGGTGATCAGCACGCCCGCACCGGTGATCTGCGTGAAATCCAACCCCACTTCCGCCGCGAAGCGGTAGTCGCCCGCCGCCGTGAACAAGTTCTCTTGAGTCGGATCAAACGGCGCCCAACGGCGCGTGGTCAGGTTGTTCGAATGAAAGGTCGCGCCAGTGTTCGGGATCTGAATATTCATGTCGGAAATGAAAAGGTTCCCCTGTCCGTCACGCAGCACCCACTGAAACCGGCTCAGGTAGGCATAGCTGCCCGATGTCCAGCGCAACGAGGTGTCGCCGACTTGAAAGGGCGTGTTGGTCTTGAAGTAGTAGAGGACCGCGCCTTGCACATGAAGATAACCGCCGTTGGTGATCGTGGAACTGGCGATCGAAGCATAAATCTCATCGCCACTGCTGCTGTTGCTGACGCGGGCGACGGGCGTGCCGGTAATGGTCACGGGCGTGGTGCCGTCCACCGTGCCGGTGGCCAAGTACGAAGCGGCACCGTAGAACAGCGGCCCGGTGTAGTTGGCGCTCGGCGACAAAGGAGCCGTATCGCTAAAGGGAATGACCCGCGTCACATTCGTGCCGGCCACCCAGCCGCGTGAAAAATTCTGGTTTGCCGTGACGTAATCGTTGGTCCAGTTGTAGGACAACATCGGCGATTGCCCAACAGCGGAACCGACAAAAAACAGGAAAACAGCGAACACAATCTCAACTCTTGTCATCCTATAAGCCGCAGTGAAAAGTGGGAAGAACAGGCGAGGACCCGCAGCAGCAACCACGGGGAGTGGATGGATGGTCGCACCTGCCGGGTGAATGGTAGGGCGCGACCGCCGGGCGCGCCGAAAACCGTATTGACCTTTGCGCCCGCGGCGCCCCCGGCGGTCGCGCCCCACCCACGACCATGCAATTGCGAGATTTAGGTTCATCAGACACCTCATCGTGTGGCTACCTTCGTTGTTGCCGCGAGCAGGCTCGCGGCGACAATGACTATTCCCGTGGGGGCAGTGTCAAGATGCGCCCTGCGTGACGCCCCATCCTGCTGACACCGGAGGGTGCGGCGAGCGACCGCGCCGTCGCGCATTGTTGTAGATGAACAGCGAACAAACATCTAATCCGCTATCGTCGCCTTCAGCCGCAGGAACAACCGGTCTTGACCTGGGGCAAGCGTGAAGCGGAACGTGAACCGTTCACGGTCGCCAAGGTCCTGTGTCTCCGTCGTTGTCGGAGTGGCCGGATTCCAATTCCTCAGGTCGAGTGAAGTTTGCCATTCCACCGTTGCCGCGCTGGTGGTCAGCAACTCGGCGCGGAAGACATATTCGCCATTTTCCATACTGCCGCCGTACAACGCCGGCCAGTCGGGCACATGCGGGTTCAGGCCCAACAGAAATTCCAAGAGGTTGATGTAGGCATCGCCATCGGGATTGGCCGTGGGGGCGCCGGCGGAATATTGCGCGGCCCATTGCGCATAGGTGCGTTGAGCGACAATGTTGACGGTGTCGCTGGCGGTGGTGGTGCCGTCGTTCACGGTGATGCCAGCCAGGTAATGGCCCCAGTTTGCATACGTGTGGGCCGGATTGGCGTTCGTCGCCCCAGGGGTGCCGTCGCCAAAGGTCCAGGCATACGTCACCGCCGGCAACCGGAGGTTTTCCCAGAGTGGACCTTTGTCGGTCGGGGTGTAATCGGGGTCAGTGGTGAAGAGGAACCGGTCCACCCGGTAATCGTTGTCACGAGCGCGGAGGTTGAAGGTATGAGTGCCGGCTTTGACCACAAACGGTGTAGTGTGCCGGTGCCAGCGCCACACATAATGCGGGCCGCCATCCACATCGTCAAACGCGCCGCCGACTTGCGCGCCATCCAGGCCAACCCAGCAGGAGTTTTCGGTGTTGTTGTCGGATTTGACGCGCATCCAGAGGTAATACGTACCGTTGGTGGGGAACTGGATGGCATAGTCCAGTTGGGCGGTGGCGTTCCAAGCTCGGCCGCTGCTGGAGGCATAGCTGCTCATGAAATCGCCCACGCAACCCTGGTAATCGGGGTAGCCGACCGGCCACCACTCAGCCCAGATCCTGCCCTCATCGTAATCCACTTTCCGGTGATAACTCTCAGCCTCCACCAGCACGATGTTGTGTTCCGCCGCCACGGCTCCGTTGGTGCCCGTGCCGCCGCTGACGATCCCCGCCAAATCCACATTAAGGGGGGCCAGCCCGCGCGCCGGCGCAGCCAGTGCATCCACCGCCAACGGCGTCTCCGGCACAGTCACCGCCCAGGAATGTGAGGCCAGTCCGCCCCGGTCATCCGCGACGTCACACTGGACCGTGTACGCGCCAGACATAGTGGGCGCGATGTAAGTGAACGTAGTCTGGTTTTCGTAACGGGTCTGGCGCGCGCCGTTGACGTACCACCGGTAAGCGAGCGGGTCAGCATCGGGATCGGTCGCCGCGACAAGGAAGCTCTGCCGCTGCCGTGGCGCAAGCGTCAGGGGCGTGTCGGGCATCGTCAATGTGAACGACGGCGGGTTGTTCCCCGGCGCGTTCGTCACAATGAACGTGTAGGGAATCAGCACTTCGGGTTCATCCGGATCGTTGGAGAAGACGCGCAAGTAGCCGGTATGGGTGCCGGGACCGGCCAGCGTGGTGTCGAAGGTAATGGTGATGTTGGTCTGCGTGCCGCCGTCGAGGTAACCGGCAAACG
>CALBCO010000103.1 GCA_937927265.1 uncultured Verrucomicrobiae bacterium
ATCCGCGTGGCGCGCCGGGATGCGTTGCGGGAGCATCTGAAGACTGCCGGCGTGGGCACGGAGATTTATTACCCGGTGCCGTTGCATCTCCAGAAATGTTTCGCCCATCTCGGTTACCGGCCCGGCGCGTTCCCGAACACCGAACGGGCGTCGGCGGAATCATTGTCGTTGCCGATCTATCCGGAACTGACGGAAGCGCAAATTGACTTTGTCGCCAAGACCATTGCGCAGTTTGTCAAACAGGGTTGATGGAACTGGTCTTCTGGCTCGGATTCGGGCTGCTTGCGTACACGTACGCCGGCTATTTCGTTGTGCTCACGTTCGTCGCGCCTCTCGTGCGCAAACGTCATCACTGGGACGACAATCACTTCCCCTCCGTGACGATGGTGATCTCGTTGCACAACGAGGAAAAACACATCGCGCAACGGATTGACAACTTCGAGGCGCTCGACTATCCACGGGAGAAACTCAATCTGCTGCTCGGCGACGATTGTTCCACGGACCGGACGCGGGTGATCATTCGCGAGCGGATGGCGCGCAACCCGCGGGTCCGGCTCGTCGAGTTCAACACGCATCAGGGCAAAACGGCGGTCATCAACGCACTGGTGCCGCAGGCGAGTGGCGATGTGATTGCCTTTACGGACGCGAACACGTTTTGGGAACCGACGGCGCTGCGCCTGCTGGCCCGGCATTTTGCGGATCCGCGCGTCGGCTCCGTCGGCGGCCGGTTGATCTTGCGGAGCGCGACCGGCGTGAACATTGACGACAATTACTGGCAGTACGAGACGCTGCTGAAACGACGGGAAGGCGAGTTGGGCGTTGTCCTCGGCGCGGCGGGCGGGATTTATCTGTTGCGCAAGGCGCTCTTCCGCCCGCTCAAGTCGGACGTGATTCAGATTGATGATTTCATCTGGCCGGTCAGCGTGTACTGGCAGGGCTACCGGGGCGTGAACGAGCCGGCGGCGGTGGCCCACGAGGAGGCAGCCCCGTTTGTGGAGGCGGAATTTCGGCGCAAGGTGCGGATCGGCACCGGCGACTACCGGGCGTTGTGGGAATGCCGGGCGTTGCTCAATCCGTGGCGGGGCTGGGTCAGCTTTGCGTTTTGGTCGCACAAGGTGCTGCGCTGGGCCGCGCCGTTTCTCTTGATCGCAGTGTTCGTCAGCAACGCGCTGCTGCTGGACCGCCCGCTGTATCAGTTCTTGTTTGCGGGGCAGGTCGTGTTCTATGCGTTGGGCGTGGCCGGCCTCTTCGTGTCGCGAGAGAAGCATTTGCTGGCCAAGATTTGCCGCGTGCCGTATTATTTCCTCGGCAGCAACGCGGCCTTGCTGGTCGGGTTCTGGAAGTGCGTGACGGGCCGGCAACAGGCGGCGTGGTCACAGAAATTGCATCGGACATGTTGAGGAACCTCCATTTGTGGTTGCCCGGTTATCTCGCCTCGCGTCCGCGGGGCGAATTCGTTTCGCCCACCCATGTGCTGTTTTGTTTCGTGGACCATTTCGAGCCGCTCTGGGGCCAGGCCTCGAAATATCAGGGCTTGGAGCGGGTCGAGCATTGGTTCGAGAACTATCCCCGGTTCGCCCAGCAATTCCGCGACGCGGATGGCCGTCCGCCACAACACACGTTTTTCTATCCGGCCGAGGAATACGTACCGGAATATCTCGACCTATTGGCTCGGCTCTGTCGGCAGGGTTGCGGCGAAGTGGAAGTGCATCTCCATCACGACAACGACACTGCCGAAAATCTCCAAGCGCAGATCTCCAAGTTCAAGTCGCAACTGGCCGGGCACGGGTTGCTCTCGCAGGGCCGGTATGGCTTCATCCACGGCAACTGGTCGTTGGACAATTCGCGCCGCGACGGCCGCTGGTGCGGGGTCAACAACGAATTGCAAGTGTTGCGCGCGACGGGCTGTTACGCGGATTTCACCCTGCCGAGCGCGCCGAGCGAGACGCAGACACGCACCATCAACTCCATTTACTACGCCACTGACGATCCCCTCCGGTCTAGGTCGCACGACCACGGCGTGCCGGTGCGCGTGGGGGGAAAACCGACCGGCGATCTGTTGTTGATTCAGGGGCCGCTGGCATTGAATTGGCAATCGCGAAAATGGGGGTTCCTGCCGCGCATCGAGCAAGCGTCCGTGACCGGTGCGAATCCGGGCACGCCGGCACGGGTGGATTTGTGGGTACGCCAACGCATTGGCGTCGTGGGGCGACCGGAGTGGGTGTTTGTGAAGGTTCACACCCACGGTTGCCAAGAACTCAATTTCCGGGCGACGTGTGGGACCACGGCGGCGTTGATGCACGCCTACTTGCACGAGAGATACAACGATGGCCGGCAGTTCATTCTGCACTACGTCACTGCGCGCGAAATGTTTAACCTCGTCAAAGCCGCCGAAGCCGGCCACAATGGCAATCCCCACCAGTACCGGGATTTCATCCTCCCACCGCCACCGGTACGCCAGAGTTGAACCGGACAGCGACTTCGTTTAGAAGAGACGCGCATGACTGCCTCAGTAAAACGCATTAATCTGCGCCGCCCCGATGTCATGGAGGCGGTGCGGGAACAAGTCGAGCAACATTACCGCAGCCAGATTGTCGAAAAACTCCGCCAACGCGGCGGGATTTTCGAGGCCGGGGGGCTGCGGGTCCGCCTAGCCAAGGAGTTTGGCTTCTGTTACGGAGTGGAACGCGCCATTGATCTCGCCTATGCCGCCCGCAAGGTGTTTCCCGACCAAGACATTTTCATCCTCGGTGAAATCATCCACAACCCGGAAGTCAACGAGCAGTTGCTCGCCATGAACATCAAGTTCCTCTCCGGGCCCCAGAAGAGCGCGGACATCGAAGACCTGCAAGCGGACGACGTGGTCATTATCCCGGCCTTTGGCGCCGAGACGGCCACGATGGAAAAGCTGAAGGCTACCGGCTGCCAGTTGGTGGACACAACCTGCGGGGACGTGATGAGCGTGTGGAAACGGGTCACCCAAAATGCCAAGGAGAATTTCACCTCGATCATCCACGGCAAAGCCAAACACGAAGAAACCAAAGCGACCAGCTCCCGCGCCACCGCCAGCCAGGGGGGACACTATCTGGTGGTCCTCAACCTCGCCGAAACTGATTACGTGTGCGACTACATTCGGCACGGGGGCAACAAGGAGGAGTTCCTTCAGAAATTTGCCGGCGCCCACTCCCCGGGGTTTGATCCCGACCGGCATCTGGTCGCCATCGGCGTCGCCAACCAGACAACGATGCTGCGGAGTGAGACGGAGGAAATCCAGCGCCGACTGCAACACGCGATGGCCGACCGCTACGGCGCGGAAAATCTCGCGCAGCATTACCGCATGTTCGACACGATTTGCGGCGCGACCCAGGAACGGCAGGACGCGCTGATCCAATTGCTCCAAGAGCCGCTGGACCTGATGATCGTCGTCGGCGGCTATAACTCCAGCAACACCTCGCACTTGGCCGAGATGAGCGCCGAGCGATTGCCGACGTATTTCATCCGCAATGCCGACCGGATCGAATCCGCCACCGCCATTCGGCATTTTGATTTGCACAAACAACAGGAAGTGCTGACCCAAAACTGGCTGCCCACCGGCCCCGCCTACGTGGGCATTACCGCCGGTGCCTCCTGCCCGAACAACCTGATTGACGACGCCGTGCGACGGCTCTTCGCGCTGCGCGACATCAACGTGGACGATTTGATTGCCACAACGATTGGATAAACCACCATGGACAAATCCCTCTTTCAGTTCCGCTCCGCCGTACTGGCCGACATTGAACTGCCGGCCGAAGTGGCCGGGCTGCGCGTGCTCGCCTACAACTTGTGGTGGACGTGGAATCCACAGGCCCGACGGATGTTCGCCCACATCAGCCCCGGCCTCTGGGCGATGTACCGCAACCCGGTGGAACTGCTGATCAACATCGAGCC
>CALBCO010000104.1 GCA_937927265.1 uncultured Verrucomicrobiae bacterium
CCCGCTCACCTCAAGCAGCCGAACTGGGCTGCCGCCGTCGAGCTGGCCACGCCGTGCGCGGCTCGAACTCTCCCTGACCGTCCGCCACGACACTCGAATCCCCAGCGACTCTCCACAGCACAAACGACGCGGTACAACCTCAAAGGGTGCGCAGTGGCCTAACGACCAAGCTCAGCGACCGCCGCCGGCAACGCGCGGTCGGCTGCAACCAGCGCGGACAAATCATCCGCACCGTCCGACTGCGCGGCGGGGCGGCGGTTCGCTGCAGCGCCCTGGTTAGGCCGTTCGCGTCTCATGCCAACGAAATAATATCCGTGCAATGCCCCATGCCGCAACACCGACGATCAACTGCAATCCAAATGACACAGCGAGCCCAAGCTGCGTCTCGCTATCCTGAGTGATGTAATGCCAGCCGTCAGCACGCACGCAATAGATGACTGAACGAACCAACTCCGCAACTCCAAGCGATATGATGAGCAACAATAACTGCCGCCGCGCCGAAGACTGTCGCCATAATGCGGCGACAGCGACGCCAAGGATGGGTGGTGCGATAAAATGTGTAACGACCGCGTGAACATTCGAGCCCAGACTCCAAAACAGGCCCGCAACAATTGCAGCTGTCAGAAGCAATGGTGTGCGAAGTCTCATGGCGTGGTCGCGCGGCCTAACGTCGAAGCTCAGTGACGGCTACCCGGGGTGTGGGGTGGAATGCACAGCGGTAGGAGTGCGGGGGAGTGTAGTTGAACGGCGGGTAGCCGTTCACTGGAGCGCCTTGTTGGCATTGATTCCTGACCGTCCGCATGTCGATTGGTGTGACCAAATCTGCTCGTCAGAACCGACTTCCGCAAGCTCGTTTCACGATCGATCATCGTGCGGATCCAAATGGCATTTTTTTCTTTTTTAGGAGGGTGGCTCGCTTTGGTGGGCGACTTCCGAACACCACGTTAGCTCTCTGTTTTGTTTTTTTGCCAACGACAGAACTGAGCGACCGCCGCCCGACCGCGCCGCCCGCCGGCACACAAACCGTCCTGCCACCCACCGCTCCCAAATCGGCGAGGCGGGGCGGCGGTTCGCTCCAGTGATCTTGTTAGCCCTTCCTTTCATTTCTCTTTCGTCTGAACCACACCATCAAAACTCCTCCCCCGACCAGTAATGCAAACGTCGAAGGCTCCGGCACTGCGCCCGCAAAAATCGGCGTGTCCGGTCGCGTCTCATAGGCCCAGTCCAGAATCCAACTCGGCGCGATCCGAATTAGTTCATCGCCATACCGCCCGCCACGAATGCGCACCCAGCCGTAGTGCCAATCCGAACCGATTTGAAAATGAATCCCCATGAATGCGGTCTGGCCATAGAAATCTCCACCTGGGACGAAAATGGCTGGCACGGTATCGGGGAAATAAAGGCTCAACACGCGCGCCTGGCCGTAAAGATTCGGAGCGTCAGACGAAGCCCAAAACCAACTTGGATGCAGAGAGCCGCCAATCTGGTAACCCGCAGTCAGACCCAAAAGATCGCTTCCCAAATCGTCCGGTCCGCGATAGGTGACAAGCAGCCGAGCGCTGCCTACACCAGACGCTTCCGTGCTCAAATAAAAATTAACCTCAGTGTTTACAAAGAACCGGCAGTCAACCTGGCCATCGCCGTTCAAGTCGAGTTCTCGACTTGGCACAGTGTACAAAGGCTCATTCGGCTGCATGTAAACGATGGTTCCCTGTGCGAATCCGAAGCAGGCTGGTGCCAGCCCAAAGGCGAGCACCAGCCAAACACGAGCGAAGCTGAAGTTTCTGCGCAGCCGCTTCATTCAACCTCCATAACGCGGTAGAAGCGGCGGTCGTCCGGGCCGGTCATGTCCACTTCTACTGCCGTGTTGGTCTTAACGGCGCAGATTTCCCCATCCCAATTACTCCAACTCGCGCCTTCCAGATTGTTCAAGTATTGCACCTGATAAAGCTGGCCCACCACCGACGGCCAAGAGAACGCGAGCTTGTTGCTGGCGGTGACGGATGGTTGTGACAGCACGAGCGACGGCTTGGCTGTGGCCTGCCCGCCCGTCATCGTCCACGTCACCCACTGGCCGCCGCCAGACAGAGTGCCTTTGTGCGTGATGCGCGCCAAATATGTGCCTGCCACTGTATTCGTGATGACCACCTGCTCGACGTTGTTGCGGCTGTCATCCCCCGTCGTCGCGGCGGCGGCCCGGACGGCGGGGTTCTGGTTGGTCAAGTCCGGGTTGAGGACATAGGGGAAGTTCGTGACTCCGCTGGGTGAAACGATCCGTAAATCCAAATCGTTGACCAGTCGCGGGGTAGGATCATCAAGGACGGCATTCGTTTGCGCCGCGCCCGGCGGATCAGACCACACAATCGTGAACCGGCCCGTTTGTCCGGCGCTGAACGGTACGGGGATTTCAATCGTGCCGCCCTCTGGCAGGAAGATTTCCTTGATGAAGCTCTTCCAGCCGTTGGTGGCGTTCTGTTGCAGAAGCTCTGCCGCCTTCCGGGTGTTCATCAAGCCCCAGCCGTGTGGGTAATCTGGGCCGGGATACGGCCCGCACTCGTCTGCGGTGTGGATGACGATGCCTTTCATCGTCGAAGCCCGCATCGGACGCGCACTCGGATGCAATTGTCCGCGCAACTGCCGCAGCAGGTTGATCGAGCCGGTCACGGAGGGAGCGGCGAAGCTAGTGCCGCTGTTGGTTTGGTAAGCATTGGTGGCTCCCACGTTCGCCATGACGATGTTGACACCGGCGGCCACGACGTCCGGCTTGATGCGCCCGTCATCGGTCGGGCCGTAAGGGGTAAAGTACGGGAGCGTCACACTGGACGGTCCGCTGTAGCCGTTGGAAACGACATTGGCCGCGCCGACAGTCAGGTTGTTCTTCGCGCACCCGTGCGGATGCAGCGAGTCGTAGCCGCCCGTGTCCCCGTCGAGCGAACGGCTGCTATAAGTAGGAATCAAGTAGAGGTTGCTGACAACGAGATAGTGCCACAACGGCTGCGAAACCGGCCCTTCGCCCCGGCTGTTTCCGGGAGTCCAGACCGGCAGATACGTTTCCGAATCCGCGACGATGGAATCAATGCTGGAACAGTTCGTAGTGTAAGCGCCGAATTTCCAATCCACAGTTTGACTCGCATTTGTATCACCAAACCAGAGCCAGCCATAGTAAGAGTCCCAATACCATCCGCAAGTGGTGCTGTAGGAATGGTTCGAGAGCCGAATCTGATTGGTTGCGAATTGATCGCTCATTTTCTGAAAATCTCTACTGTTGTCATTCGCCCGAACCAGGGAGGTGTAGGCCATGCCTCTTGTGCCGTAAGCGAAGTTCGTCCCGTTGTGAACCAATGCCTTCTTGCCCGTCGCGGCAATCACGGAAGCGACACCCGTTGCGTGAAAGTGATTATTTGTTGCGCCATCCACCTGGGTCACACGCCCGTCAAACTCCGTGTGTTCCAAATAGACCCGGCCAGCGTCCCACATTGCCACGACGGCATTCGTGCCGGTGAGGTTCAGCCCGGTGCTGCCACTTGGCCACACCTCGTCGGTGCTGATCGTATCTGCGCCGGGCACATCGTCCAGACCTAGAAACATCGGATGCCCGCCCACACTGCCCGCGTAGGGCAATCGTTCCCCGCTGGGCAGGATGAGAACGGGTGCGGGGTCGTTGACAACAAATGGCGACTTGGCTGCCTCCACCTCCTTGCTCAATGCCTGAAAGTAGCGGGCAAAGTGGGCGGCCTTCTCTGTCAGCTTGGCGCGGGCCTCTGCCTCAATTGTCTCGCGATTAGCGGGAGCCCCTGTTGCCACAGCCAAGGGCTTGACCAGCCACGGGGCAACCTTCTCCTTGTTGGCTTTCCACGTCGCCTCCTGCGCCGCTTGGCGCGCTGCGCGCTCTGCCTCCGCCAACGCCGGATTGGCAGCGAGTGCCTTGGCGTGCTCAACAGCGGCCTGATGCGCGGCTCTGGCTGCCGCCTGCTCCGGCGTGTCGGGCAGGCCGGTGTCGTCCACGAGGAACTTGCCCGGCTCAAACTCGACCGCGGGCAAGTCGGGATGCGGATTGAAGGGCAGCGGCGGTTTCCACTCATAGTCCTTGGCCGAATAATACGTGCCGGGGACTGGTGGTTGGTCTGCTTGCTGGGCCAAGCTCGCGCTGGCGAGCGCCAGCGCCATTACTGCGATTGCGATTCCTTTCGTTGTTCTGGTTTTTGTTTTCATGGTGTGCGGTTCGGTTTGCTGTGCGTGTTCGATTCGCCCGCGACGTTACGGGCTAACGATCAAGCTGAGCGACCGCCGCCCGACCACCACACCCGCCGGCACGCAAACCCTTCTGCTGTCCGCCGCGCCCGAATCGGCAAGGCGGGGCGGCGGTTCGCTGCAGCGCTCTGGTTAGGCCACGTCGTTGTCACCACCACAATCTCTCTCATGAATCCTCGCTCACCCCAAGCCGCCGAACTGGGCTGCCGCCGTCGAGCTGGCCACGCCGTGCGCGGCTCG
>CALBCO010000105.1 GCA_937927265.1 uncultured Verrucomicrobiae bacterium
CGACAGCTTTGGACTCGCATCAATGTCGGCCTCCCCCTGCCATCCAAGCGCCGCTGACGCGGCGCACTCCAAAACCGTTCGACCCACCGCTGGGACTTCAGCCCGTCGCGCCAGCGTCTTGGAGTGTGGTGCGACGGCGCCGCTTTCCCAAACGGCCAGCAGGGAGGATGGTGGGCAATCGGTGCCTCACAGGGGCCGAGGCGCAGATGGGAATGTCTGGCCACCTTCAACATGAGGTGGAAAGCGTGGTTGGTGAACAACGCCGCTCATCGGGCAGGGGCAAAGGATTGCCTTCGGGATTCTCCGTCGAGGCATGAACGCGGGAGAGAATCCTGTTGGGGGATACCATACGAAATCCGCCCTGTTTCAGCGGCGCGCCAAGGATTCTGGCGTGCGACGGTCGGCTTGACGCGCTGCGCGGGCGAGCCGATGGTGAAGCAGAAAACTCAACTTGGAGGTGTGCGGTGAAAACAGTCGTGCAACTCTCATTGTTCCTCGAAAACAAACCGGGGCGGTTGGCCGCGCTGGCGCGGGCGCTGGCCGACCATGACATCAACATTCATGCGTTATCGGTGTCGGACGCGGTGGATCATGCCGTCGTGCGCATGGTCGTCAGCGCCCCACATCAGGCGATTCACTTGTTGGGTGATCATGGCGTCATGGTGATCGAACGCGACGTGTTGATGATTGAAGGCCAGAGCAAGCCCGGTGAGTTGGCGGAGATTGCCCGCAAACTGGCGCGGCACAAGATCAATATCGAATACGCCTATACCGCCACACCCCCCGGCGCATCCCAGGGCGTGATGATCCTCCGAGTGGACAAGATGGCCCGCGCCAAAACCGTTCTGCGCGGCCATTGAAGGCCAAAATCACTAATCAGCAACCACCTCGACCGTCGTGCCGATGGCAACCATCGAGGCAAGACGTTCCGCATTCCAGTTCGCCAAACGAAAACAGCCGTGCGATTCGGTGCGGCCAATGTCGTCAGGGTGTGGCGTCCCGTGGATGCCATAGCCGGGCAAGTTCAATCCAATCCACGCCGTGCCGACCGGGTTGTTCGGGCCGGGGGGCACGATCAACTTCCCATAACCGCGCTGCGCTTCGTCCAATTCGGGAAACACAGCCGGGTCAAAAGTGTAATTGGGATGAAACACGACGTTGACCACCGTAAGCGTGCCCACCGGACGTTTCTCCTGCCGGGCGGCAATCGAACACGGGAAATGGGCAATGATCCGCCCCGTGGCGTCGAACGCGCGGATGAATTTCTGTGTCAGGGAAATTTGCACCCGGGCGGCTTGGGGCAACGGCAAAGGAGTGATGTTGGGCACTTTCAACACCGTGTCGGCCGCCACATTCGCCCAGTCTGCGATTTGGGGGTTTAGGTTGCTGAGCAACCATTCCCGACAGTGAAACTTTTCCGCCACGGCTTCGAGCAGGGTCTCGTGTGGCATTGCCGGCAGTTTCGACCGCGCCAGCCAATCGGTCGGACACGGCCCAAGCGCGGCGAGGTCGGCGGCGGTCACAGTGTAGTTGGTGTAGAGCACTTGGCGCGGCAATGCAACAGGCTGATGCAGCGGATCCGTTTCGGCGGTCGGCGGTAATCCGTGCGCGAGTTGCCAAGCAATGAGGGCGGCGCGGGTCTGCCTGCCCCACCGGCCGTCAATCACACCCGGTGAAAATCCCTGTCGGTCGAGGGAAACCTGCATACTGAGCACGCCGGTCACGGTCGCCGTTTGCGCCCAGAGCGGAACGGCCAGCGCGAGTAAAAACACGATACGCAGGATCATCGGTCACCCCCGGTCGGGCAGGTCGTAGGCGGCGATGATGTACGGGTGGGACGGGTCGTAGGTTGTTAATGGTTGGGGATGGGCCACTTTGCCGGCGGGGCGGCAGTGGCGGCCGGCGACACCGGTCGCGGCGTCGCCAAGATCTTGCCGGCAGGCGGCTACTCGCGCTTCCAAATCTCGCACCACGGCAGGATGGACGGCGGCGACATTGGTTGTTTCGCCCACGTCAGTCCCCAAATCGTACAACTCACAAACTTTTCTGCCTTGGCGGCTCACGTGTAGTTTCCAGCGGCCAGCGCGGACGGCTTCAAGGTCATTAAGCCTGTAATAGAAGAATGCCTCGTGCGGACTCTGGGCATTCGGTTCGCCGCGCAACAGGGGACGAATATCCTTGCCGTCAATGATTCGGTCGGCAGGCGGCGCGCTACCGGCCAAGCAGGCAAACGTTGGCAGGAAATCCAGTGCTGTAACGACTTCTCGGCAGGTCGTGCCGGCGGGGACTGTGCCCGGCCACCACATCAGGCACGGCACCCGCATCCCGCCTTCCCACGTGGTGCCTTTGCTACCACGCAACGGCGCGTTGCTGCCGCCGTGGGTGCCACGCGCGCCGTTGTCGGACGTGAACACGACGAGTGTCCGGCGGTCGAGGCCGAGTTGCCGCAATTCGTGGAGCAACACGCTGATGCTCCAGTCTACACACGCCACCGCCGCGCCGTAGGGGCCGTTTTTCGAGGCATCGAGAAATGGTTTCGGCACGTACAGGGGCAAGTGGACATACATGTGCGCAAAGTAGAGGAAGAACGGACCGTGGCGATGGTCGCGGATGAACCGCACGCACTCGTCCACGTAGCGTTCGGTCAAGGACGCTTGGTCGGGTTGTTGTTGGATGACTTCCTCGTCACGCAGCAGAGGCAACGGCGGGACATGAGCCCATTGCGGCTGTGGCCCGACCTGCCGCCCCATGTCGTTGCTGTAGGGCAAGCCAAAATAACTGTCAAACCCGTGCCGCGTGGGCAGAAACTCTGGTTGGTCGCCGCAATGCCATTTGCCGACGATTTTCGTGGCATAGCCTTGTTGCTGGAGTAGTTTGGCGATGGTGATTTCGGCGGGGTTCAAACCAGTGGCAAAACCGGGAAACAACACCCAAGCGCCGCCGTCAAACGACCCAAACCCAATGCGCGGCGGGTAACAACCAGTCAGCATCGCACCGCGCGACGGCGAACAGACAGCCGCCGCCATGTAGAAATCGGTAAACCGCATTCCCTCCGCCGCCATCTGGTCGAGGGCGGGCGTGTGGTTGACGGTTGAGCCATAGCAACCGAGGTCACCGTAGCCGAGATCGTCACAGTTGATGAGGATGATGTTCGGACGGTCAGACTGCATGAACCTCTTATAGAAGCGGGCCACACATCGGTCAAGGCTCGGGGACCGCAGACATCCCTAACAGTGTAGCCCAGTCGCGCCGGTATTGTTCGTTCGTGGGGTTGAGTTGCATCGCGCGTTGCAATGCGCGACGGGCTTCATCGCGCGCCCCGCTCGCCCACAACGCGCGGGCCAACCGCGCTGGATACGTGGCGCGCCAGGGATCGTGGGTGGCGGCCGTCCGATAATAATACACCGCAAGCTCAGCGCGACCGAGTGTAAACGCGCAGTCACCCGCCGTGGCGAGATAATGGCTGTTGGCCGGTTGCCAGCGGACGGCTTGTTCGGCCGCAAATAAGTCGCCCGTTTCGCGCGCGCGCCCGTACCAGAACGCCGCCACCAATCCACGTCCCGCCACGCCACTGACAACCACCACGACCAGTACCACGCCAAGCTTCACCCACCACCGCCGCGGCCCCACCGGCAGGCCGGGCGGGTCGTGCAGCCCGGCTACGGCCCCCAACAAAATCCACGCCGGCACCGCCACGCCCGGCACGTATAAGTCGAAATCCATCAACCCGTGCGCCATCCAACCCGTGACGGACACGGCCAACGCCCAAGCTCCGGGGGTGCGCCGTTGCCGGGCCAGTCGGAACACCGCGCCGAGGCCCGTCACGCTCAGCGCGGTGAACACAACAAAAGCCGCCAGCCCGGAGTCCGACCAGATTTGCAGAAAACTGTTGTGGACGGTCTGGGCTTCCTCGGTGGAAGCGGTTTTGTAGAACGGATAGATCGAACCGAACGTGCCCGGCCCGGTGCCGCGCCAGACATGATCGCGAATGATGCAGACAGCACCCTGCCAGTAATCCCATCGGGCCGCCACGCTTTCGCCCCCCCATCGCAAGCGACCGGTGTAATGAGCCGCACCGAGCACCACGAACAACCCCACAACTGTCCATCCAACCAGCCGCCCCGACCGCTGGCCACCAACGGCCATCAACACGGCTACCAACCCGGCCGCCAGCGACGCCAGCCCCCCTCGTGAGCCGGTCAACACCAACACCACCACCATCAACCCCGCCAACACAATCAATACCAACCACCTCACACCAGCCCGCCACGCACCAGTCCATTGCCACAAGCACGCCAATGTCGGCCCCACGGCGACGACCAAAAACCCGGCGAGGGCGTTGGGCGACACCAACGTACCAAACACGCGGCGCGCGGCGAGCTTGGCGACGAATTCGGGCGGGCTGGCGACCGCGCGTGCGTAATCCTCTGTGGCCGCAAACCCGGTCGCATATTGCTCCAGCGCTACCACACACACCAAAATCGCAGCCAAGCCCATCCCCCCGGCCACACGCATCAGCGCGACTTCGTCGCGGACGTACCATGCAGCCCCATAAAACAACAGCACGCCGACGGCAAATAACAGGACGGTATCCATGGAGACATGCCGGTTGATACTCCCCGGCACGGCGACCAATTGCGTGACCAGAAACAATGCTGGCAGGTAAAAAAACACATTCCGCCGACCACCCGCACGGCATGGATCCAGCACGCACCAGCTCAACGCACCAAATGCCAACAACGGCAACAAGGGATTGGGCCAAAGAAAAAAAATCCATTCGAGCGTGCCTCGGGGCGGGAGGAGAGCAGACTGCACCACCACCAGCACGCCGAACTTAAGCGGCGCCAGAAATGTCAGAGCCGCCAGCCCGCTGATCACCCAACGGCTGCAACGGCTCACCGCAACGCCTCTGCGCCACGGGCAAGTTGTAGCGCGCCGACCTCCAACGCTTGGGACTCCGGAATGTTGCGGGACAACCAATCGCGCATTTGCTCCACTGCCGCCAACTGCGCAAACGCGGCAACTTCCGTCAGGCCAGCCGCGGCGACGCGCAATTCGCCAAGGGCGGCACGATACTCCAGCAGTGTTTCATCGGCGCCGCGCACACAGAGCAACACGTCGGCGAACCATCGGTAGAGGTCTTCGAGCACCTTTTCGCGGGCAGCCCAGTACTCACCCTCAATGCGGGCCTCCAGTTGTTCGGTGAGCCGGTCGCGTTGCTTGGCGTCAAGTTCTCCGTACTTTAACCAATCGGCCCCGTCTTCCAATTCGGTGCGGATTCTGGTGCGTTCCTCGGCCAGCAACGCCGTCAATTGCGTGGCGAGGCCGTAGGCGGCGGGCACGCGCCCGGCGGCCCGCTGCTGGGCCGCGAACTGCGCGAGCAACGGCACCAGCCGCTCGCGGTAGGGCGAGGCGGACGGCGTCCCGTTCGCCTCGAAGGAAAGTCTCAGACACCGTGAGAGAATCGTCGGCAACAATCGTTGCGGCTCGGCGGTCAGCAGCACGATGATGGTCTGGGCCGGCGGCTCTTCGAGCGTTTTCAGGAAGGCGTTGCTGGCTTCTTCGCGCAGACAATCCGCGTCCACAATGACGCCGACTTTCACGGCGGCCATGTGCGGTTTGAGGTTGATCGCCCGGCAGAATTCGCGGACTTGTTCAACCGTGATGCGCCGGCTCTTAGACTCGGGACTGACCCAGTAGAGGTCGGGATGCTTTCTATTGGCAATGCGCCGACAAGAATCGCAACGGTCACAACTGTCATGCTCCGCGACGGCGCAATTCAGCGACTTGGCCAACGTCAGGGCCGCCTCTTGCTTGCCGCTGCCCCGGGGGCCAGTAAAAAGATAGGCATGAGCGAGCCGACCATGACGGAGGCTGCGCTGCAACTGTTCAATGACCGCCGGGGCGGCGGCAACATCAGCCCACGACATGACGAGTTAACTCCCAGATTTCCTGTTGCACTTCAGCCACGGACCGGTGAGCGTCCACGATTTTGACACGGTCCGGTTCGCGCCGCGCAAGGTCAAGGTAGCCTTGACGGACACGGTCATAGAATTCGAGCGACTGGTTTTCCATCCGGTCGAAAAGTTCCCGGCCGCGAGCGCGTTCCAAGCCGACACGCGGGTCAAGGTCGAGCACCACGGTCAGATCCGGCTGGCAATCGCCGACGGCGAACTGGTTTAACGCGGCAATAGTGGCCAGCGGGAGTTGTCGGCCAGCGCCTTGATAGACGGTGGTCGAATCGGCAAACCGGTCAGCCACAATGATTTCGCCGGCGCGCAAAGCCGGGCGAATGACTTCGCGAACCAGTTGGGCGCGACTGGCGCAAAAGAGGAGCAACTCGGTTTCCGGCGTCATAGCCAACGATTGGTGGCTGTATTGGAGGACGTGACGAATTTGTTCACCGATGTCGGTCCCGCCCGGTTCGCGTACAGCCCGGACGGTGTGCCCGGCCGCGCGCAAGCGCGCGATGAGGTACATGATGTGCGTGGATTTTCCGCAACCTTCACCGCCTTCAAACGTAATAAACTTGCCGGGCGCGGTCATGGGTGGAGTTTTCGGGGCGATGATACTGGCCGCCCGCATCCGGGTCAAGGTTTGGCACCGCCCCTGCTAAAGAAATAAAAAAAGCTATATTCAGCAGCCGGGGCAGGTTATGCTTGCGGCCAGAGCAGAAATTCGAAAGGGATTATGAGCGACCAGGCAACAGAACGTTCACCAGCCGGGGCGAAGATCACGGTTTTGGCGATTGACGACAACGAGGAATTCAGTAATTCGATCAAACAGTTGTTGGAACCCCACGGGTTCACGGTGTTGACCTCGGCCAATCCGGTCAAGGCGCTGGAAGTGTACATCCGGGCGAAAGAACAAATCCAGTTGGTGTTGTTGGACTACTACATGCCGCAGCTCGACGGGGCGAAGACCTTTGAATGGCTGCGCAAACTCAATCCCACCATCCGTGTCATTATTTGCTCCGGGGCGGACGAAATTCGCCTGCGCCAACTCCAGGCGCAGCACGCCATTGATGGTTACATCCACAAACCATTTCGCCTTGAAGAAGCCCTCTTTGTGATCAAGCAGGTCATGGCCCGCCCCGCACGCCCGGCGTGAGCCAGATGGACCGCAACCATTCGCCGGCCGCGGGGTTATTTTAGGCAAAGACCATGCATGCGCCAACCCATCACCCCGCTGCGGCGATCCAAAGTGAGGTTGCTCCCGGGTTAAAAGTCCTCCAGTTGCGCCACCACGACTTGGTCGAATGGTTCATCACTGCCACCCCGCGCCCGGGGGGCGACTTGCGTGCCATGTTTGCCGATGTACATCGGCGGGTGAACGAGGCCGGTGCGACGATTGTCTGCATGGACGTGTTCGGCATCCCCAACGGTAAACGCGCTGATGTTAGGCTGTTGCACCAAGAATGGGGTGGCGCTTGGGACTGGCCGGTCACATGGCTCGTGGAAGGCGCCAGCGGCGGCATCGCCTTGACCGGCGTGCAAGTGCACGCCCTGACCGGCACCCTCGTGCGGCGCATCCGGCTGGACGGGCGGACTGTGGGCAGCGTCTATGACGACGGGCACGCGCGCCATTGCCACCTCGGCGACCTTTGGCCGGCCGACAGGAAACTTTCCCGCAGCCAACAGGCCCGCGCCACGTTCGACTTGATGGAAACCGCCCTCGCCCAAGCCGACATGAAGTTCAGTCACGTCGTCCGCACCTGGTTCTACCTCGACCGGCTGTTGGAGTGGTACGGCGAGTTCAACCAAGTCCGCAACCAGTTTTTCCGCGAACGCACCGTGTTCGACGGCCTCGTACCCGCCAGCACCGGCATCAGCGGCGGCAACGCCGCCGGCGCCGCCATCATTGCCGATGCCTACGCCATTGCACCGCACGATCCCCGCGTGCGCGCGCAGGCGGTGCCCTCGCCGCTCCAATGCCCGGCGTTGGAATACGGCAGTTCGTTCAGCCGCGCGGTCGAGGTGGACCTCGTGGATCATCGTGCCCTTTACATCTCCGGCACCGCCAGCATCGAGCCGGGCGGTCGCACCGCTCACGTCGGTGATATTCGCGCGCAGATTGAACTGACCATGCAAGTGGCTGGCGCCATCCTCGAATCGCGTCAGATGAACTGGCGCGACACAACCCGCGCGGTAGCCTATATCAAACACGCCGCCGCTGCCCCGGCTTGGCGCGATTGGCTGGCCGCTCACGACCTGTGCGACCTGCCGGTGGTAACCACCGAAAACGACATTTGCCGCGACGACCTCCTCTTCGAGATCGAGTTGGATGCCATTCGCTCGGTGGCGTGATCGCGCCTGGCTTTCCGCCTCCCAGACTTCACCACTTTGCGATCAGCGGCATAGTTCCCGGACCAAACTCCCCGGCAGATGTTGAAGGTGGCACAGCCGTTTCCGCCTGTGCCGCCGTCCACTTCTGACGGAAAGCGTGGTGTCGGAAATCATGCCGCTCATCGTCCCGAGGCAGGGGAAATGGAAAAGTTTGCTGTTGGATTCGATGTCCGCCGTCATGGAGAAAAACGTCGGGTGACTCATGTCTCATGATGACCGGCCCGCGGAGAAACCGTTCACCCAAAAGTGAGACTTTCGGCGGCGCGCTCATGATTCAGGTTGAAAATTGCGGCGCGCAGGGATGCTTGACAAGCCGGCGGGCGCGTGGGAGAAGGTGACTACCCCGTTGTGAACTGATGCTGGATCATTCATGTTAACTTCATTATTGTCACCAAAGACTGTGGCTGTGATTGGCGCCTCGCGCGAGCCGGGCAAAGTCGGCCACGAGGTTGTCGCAAATCTGATCAATGGCGGTTTTGCCGGCACAATTGTGCCGGTCAACCCCAAAGCTGCCGACGTGCTCGGCCGGAAATGTTATCCCGACCTGAAAGCCTACGGCCAACCGGTGGATATGGCGGTGATTGTCGTGCCCACCAAGTTTGTGTTGCCGGCCGTGCAGAGCGCCATTGAAGCCGGGGTCAAGGGAGTCGTTGTCATTACCGCCGGGTTCAAGGAAGTCAGTCCGGAGGGAGCGGCGCTGGAAAAGGAAATCGCCGAGCTGTGCCGCGCTAACAGCGTCCGCCTGGTCGGGCCGAATTGCATCGGCGTCATCAACACCGCCAACAAGATGAACGCGACGTTTGCCCCGCAGATGCCGCCGCCGGGCAAGATTTCCGTGATGTCCCAGTCAGGCGCGTTGTGCGTGGCGATTCTGGACATGGCGCTGCACAGGCGAATGGGCCTCGGCAAGGTGGTGAGCTTTGGCAATAAAGCCGATGTCAATGAGGTGGATTTATTGCAGGCATTGGCGGTGGACGACCAGACGGCGGTCATTGTCGGCTATCTGGAAAGCATCACCGAGGGCGACGAATTCTTGCGGGTGGCCGAACAAGCGGCGAGTACCAAGCCGGTGGTCATTCTCAAAGTCGGTGTGACCCAGGCGGGCGCCAAGGCGGCGTCCTCGCATACCGGCAGTCTCGCCGGCGCCGACATGGCGTATGGGGCGGCGTTCAAACGATCGGGCGTGATCCGGGCCGAAAACTTCGAGGCGTTGTTTGACTACGCGACAGCGTTCGCAATGCAACCGTTGCCAACGGGCGAGCGGGTGGCGATCATCACCAATGCCGGCGGCCCCGGCATTATGGCGACCGATGCCGCAGAACAGGCCGGATTGAAGATGATCACGCCGACGAAGGAAACGCAGGAGAAATTACGGGCGTGCCTGCCGCCGACCGCCGCCGTGGGCAATCCTGTGGACGTGATCGGGGACGCTGATCCCGACCGGTATTGCAAGGCGTTCGAGATTTTACAGGATGATCCGAATGTGGACGCGATCCTCGTGGTGGTGACGCCGCAAAACATGACGCAACCGCTGGTGTTGGCGGAGCGGTTGGCTCGGGCGCATCACGGCAAGAAACCGATGCTGGCAGCCTTCCTTGGCGGGCAAGAGATGGTAGCGGCGCACGCGCGGTTGATGGAGTTGAACATCCCCAATTACCCGTCTCCGGAACGCGCCGTCAACGCCCTGCGGGCGATGTGCGATTACCGCGCCTGGCGCGACCGGCCGCCGCGGGTGGTCGCGCGCTTCCCGGTAAACCGCCGCCGTGTGGATCGCGTGATTGCCTGGCATGGCCGGATGGGCATCCGCCAAATCGGCGAAGTCGAGGCGAAAGAAATTCTCCGCGCCTATGATTTCAACATCTTGCCCGGCAGCCTCGCCGAAACCGCCACGCAGGCCGTGGAAATGGCGGAGCGGATTGGTTACCCCGTGGTGCTGAAGATTGTGTCACCAGATATCATCCACAAATCCGATTTCGGCGGCGTGCGCGTCAATTTGGCCAATGCCGAGCAGGTGCGCGATGCGTTTGACTTGATGATGCTGCGTGTGCAACGGCGCGCGCCCAACGCGCGGATTCGCGGCGGTTACGTGGAGAAAATGGGCACGCGCGGACGCGAAGTCATTCTGGGCATGACCCGCGACCCGCAGTTTGGACCAATGCTGATGTTCGGCTTGGGCGGTATTTTCGTCGAGGTGATGAAAGACGTGACGTTCTACCTCGCGCCGATCACGGCCGACGAAGCGATGCAGATGTTGCAGAACACCCGCAGCTACGCGTTGTTGCAAGGCGCGCGCGGTCAATCGCCCGTGGATATGGAAGCAATTGCCACCTCTCTCCAACGCATCAGCCAACTGGTCACCGACTATCCGCAAATTCAAGAACTCGACATCAACCCCTTCATCGTGGGTGAAGTCGGCACTGAAGCTTATGTCGCCGACGCCCGTATCACATTGAGCAATGTTACTGCCTCCATTCACTAATCCTATGAACACCACCAAACCGCCCCGTTTCGACCCCGATTGGCGCACCAAATACGCGAGCATGATCGCCACGCCAGAGGAGGCCGTCCGAAAATTGCGCCCCGGCCAGCGCGTCTTCATCGGCACCGGCGCCGCCGAGCCAATGACGTTGGTGCGCGCCCTGACCCGGCGCGGCGCCGAACTGACCGACACCGAGTTGGTCCATCTGTTGACCTTCGGCGAAGCGCCGTATGCCAATGAAGAAATGCGCCAGTACTTCCGCGTCAACAGCCTGTTCATCGCCAAGAACGTCCGCGAAGTCATTCAAGCCGGGTTGGGCGATTATACGCCCATCCATCTGTCGGACATCCCGCGGTTGTTCAAGTCTGGCCAATTGCCGCTGGACGCGGCGCTGATTCAAGTCACCCCACCGGATGAAAATGGCATGTGCAGTCTGGGCGTGTCGGTGGACATCGTCAAGAGCGCAGCGGAAAACGCCTCGCTGGTGATTGCCGAGGTCAACCCGCACATGCCCCGCACCCTCGGAGACTCCTCGTTGCACGTGTACGACATTGATGTGCTGGTGCCCGTCAACGAGCCGTTGCCGGAACTGTCCTACGCCGAGGAATCGGCCGAAGCCCGGCAGATTGCCGAACACATTGCCGCCCTGATCGAGGACGGCTCCACCATTGAGTTCGGTATCGGCCGGATTCCGCAGGCGTTGATGGGGTTGTTGACCCACAAACGGGACCTGGGCATCCACACGGAAATGCTGACCGACGGCATTGTGGACTTGGTGCAATCGGGCGCAGTGACCGGCGCCCGAAAAAAGCTCGACCATGGCAAAATTGTCGCCAGCTTCTGCCTCGGCACACGCAAACTCTACGACTTCATTGACAACAATCCGACCTTCGCATTTCACCCGACCGAGTACGTCAACGACCCCTTCATCATCAGTCAACAACCCAAAATGGTGGCGATCAATACCGCGCTCGAAGTGGACCTCACTGGTCAGGTCTGTGCCGATTCGCTGGGCGAAAAGTTTTACTCCGGCGTCGGCGGTCAGGTGGATTTCAATCGCGGCGCCGGGCGGGCCGGCGGGGGCCGGGCGATCATTGCGCTGCCGTCCACCGCGCGTAACGGCACGGTGTCGCGGATTGTGTGTCATCTGACCGAAGGTGCGGGCGTGGTCAGCACCCGGGCGGCGGTGCATTACATCGTGACCGAATACGGCGTGGCTTACCTGCACGGCAAAAGCATCAAGGAACGCGCGTTGGCTTTGATCACGGTGGCGCATCCGAAGTTCCGGCCGCAACTGTTGCATGAGGCTATCGAGTCAAAGTTCCTTCCCAAAGACCTTCTCGACAAGGAGGCCAAACTCGTTGCCGCCCCGCGCGAATTGCGGACGACCCAGTTGCTCAAAGACGGCACCCAGATTTTCTACCGGCCGATTCACCCGACCGATGAGCCGCGGATGCGATCGTTGTTCTACAACCTGTCGCAGGAGACAATCTACTACCGGTTCATGCAGCACATGCAGACCATCCCACGGAAACAAATCCTGGAGATGACCTACATTGATCCCCGCACCGAGGTTTGCATTTTGGCCACGGTGCCGGAGGCGTATGGCGAGGACATCATCGCGGTGGGGCGTTACTACCTCGACGTGAAAACCAACCGCGCTGAAGTGGCGTTTGTCGTGGCCGACAAATGGCAGCGCAAAGGCATCGGCACATTCATGCTCAACCACCTGATCAAAATCGCCCGGCGCAGCGGGATCAGCGGCTTCACCGCCGAAGTGTTGCGGACCAACCGCCCCATGCAGACAGTCTTCAACCGCGCCAACTGCAAAGTCCGCAGCCAACTCCACGGCGATGTGTATCACTACGAACTGATGTTCGAATAATCCCAGCAAAAACAGAACCACGGCGGCCGCCACGCCTTTACGATCAGCAGCATTGTTCCCAGACCAAACGATGTTGAAGGTGGCGCAGCCATTCGTGCCCGGACTCGACTCGCGAAAGCCGCCGAAAGCCGGCACGGCCCCCTCCGCCGGACAAGCGGTGCGGCCGCGCCGCACTCCAACACACTAGCACGCCGGACATAGCCACCGGCAGGCTGAACGGTTTTGACCTGCGCCGCCCCAGCGGCGCTCTCCGTTTGCCGTCACCCTTTTTCGCCTTGGCGACAATGCGTCGTTTGCCAATCGTTTTTGCGTTCATGTTTGTCGGTGGGTCGCCATTCTTCCGGATATTCAATCAGCGACCGGCTGGGGGGGGAAAACTCGCTGGCTGCGTTTGACCACAAAATGCGCGGTCGCCAGCGCGGCAATAATCAGCGCGAGACCGGCCAACTGGAGCGGCGCATACTCTTTGACGTCGAGAATAATCACTTTGCGCACAATGGCGATCAGCGCGACTTCCACGACCACTTCCACATGCACGACGTGCTCTTCAAAACACGTTTTGATCGTGATGAGCAATTCAACCCCAATCAACACCAGCAGGAAGAACCCGAAAAGTTCCAACAATTCTGTGATGTCCAACAACAACACCGGCGGAGTCAAAATGTCGCGCACCACCATCCAGCCCAGTTCGATAACCGACAACAAGAGGATGATCGCCATCAACACCGCCAGCACCGTGACGATGCTCTTTTCCAAAAGATTGAAGAACTTGTTCATTGCCCACGCATCTTACTCCGGGCTTCTTTTGCGTCAATCTGACCGGAAAAGCAGCCATTCACTTCTTCCGGCAGACAATTGCAGCCGAATCACGTTGCCACAGCATGGAACCGCGTTAGAATACCCCCACCATGAAGACTCCCAACCACATCGCATGGCATCAACTCAGTGTTGAGGATACCCGCCAACAACTCAATGTGGATGTTGCTGTCGGTCTCTCGACGCAAGAAGCAAAAGTTCGTCTGGAAAAATACGGAGCCAACGAGCTGCAGGAGAAAGCCGGCACGCCGGTCTGGGTCATGTTCCTGCACCAGTTCAAAAGCCCGCTGATCTACGTGCTGCTCGCGGCGGCCACCATCGCGGCGCTGTTGCGGGAGTTCAAAGACGCCGGGGTCATCTTCGGCGTGTTGCTGCTCAACGCCATCATCGGCTTCATCCAGGAAGGCCGCGCGGAACGCTCCATGGCCGCGCTGAAAAAGTTGTCGTCGCCCAAATCCCAAGTGCGCCGCGATGGTCACGTGCAGACCATTCCCAGCCGGGAACTCGTGCCCGGCGATGTGTTGATCATTGCGGCGGGCGACAAAATCGCTGCCGACGCGCGGCTTACCGAGGCCGCGGCGCTCATTGCGCTCGAAGGCGCGCTGACCGGCGAGTCCACCGGCGTAAACAAGAAACTCGATCCGCTGCCGGAAGAAACGCCGCTAGCGGACCGCAAGAACATGGTGTTTGCCGGCACCGTCATCGCATCGGGTCGCGGCGAGGCGATCGTTGTAGCGACCGGGATGAAAACCGAACTCGGCAAGATTGCCACGATGGTGCAGGAAGCCGGGGAGACGCTGACGCCGTTGCAGGTGCGGCTCAAACAATTCAGCAAACTCATCATCATTGTGGTGTTGTCGGTCATGGCATTGGTGTTCGCGCTCGGTGTGTGGCGCGGGCTGCCGCTGCGCGAGATTTTCATGGTCGCGCTGAGCCAGGCGGTGTCGGCCATCCCGGAAGGCTTGCCGGTCGCGGTCACCGTCGCCCTCGCGGTCGGGATGCAACGCATGGCCAAACGTCGTGCCATCATCCGCAAACTCGCCGCCGTCGAAACGCTCGGTAGCGCCACGGTCATTTGCACCGACAAAACCGGCACGCTGACAAAAAACGAGATGTCCGTCACGCGCATCATCTTGCCGGGCAAACGGCTCACCGTCACTGGCATCGGGTACGAACCGAAGGGCGAGTTTCAAGACGACGGACAGCCGGTCTCGGTCGAAGCCGGGACAGATCTCCGCGCGTTGTTGGAGTGTGGCGCGCTCTGCAATGATGCGAAGCTCGACAACGGTCAGATTACCGGTGATCCGACGGAAGGCGCGCTCGTTGTCGCGGCGGAGAAAGGCGGGATCAAGACCGAAGATTTTCGCCGGCAACACAAACGCACATGGGAAATCCCGTTCGACGCGAAATATCGGATGATGGCGACCGGACACGGCACCGGCAAGTTGCGCGTCTGTGTGAAAGGCGCGCCAGAAGAAGTGATGGGGTTGTGCGCGACGGTTCGGCGCAACGGCCAGACGCAGGAATTCAGCGATGCCGACCGCAATGCCATCCGGGAAGCGCAGAAAGAATTGTCGGCGGACGGCTTGCGGGTGCTGGCGTTTGCGGAAGCCGAATTGCCGCAGACGGAGTTGACCGACAACTACGATTGTCTGCGCGGGAAGCTGACGTTTCTCGGATTGATGGCGCAGATTGATCCGCCCCGACCGGAAGTGCGCGACGCGGTGGCGTTGTGCAAACAAGCCGGCGTGCGGACGGTGATGGTGACCGGCGACCACATGCTGACCGGCAAGTCCATCGCGCGCGATCTCGGCATTGCTGAGGCGGATAGTATTGCGCTGGAAGGCGCGGACGTGCCGAAGATGAGCGCGGAGGAATTTGATCAGGCGCTGGACAAAGTGGCGGTGTTTGGCCGGGTCGCGCCGGAACACAAACTGCGGATTGTGGAAGGGTTGCAACGCAAAGGCCACGTCGCCGCGATGACCGGCGACGGCGTGAATGACGCGCCGGCGCTGGCGAAGGCCGACATTGGCGTGGCGATGGGCATCACCGGCACGGAGGTGGCGAAAGAGGCATCGGCGATGGTGATCACCGACGATAATTTTGCGACGATTGTCAGCGCCATCGAACAGGGGCGGATCATTTTCAACAACATCCGCAAGGCGGTCTATTACCTGTTCAGCACGAGCGCGGCGGAGATTTTGGCGTTGATGACCGCGTTGATTGCCGGGCTGTCGCTGCCGCTGCGCGCGGTGCAGATTTTGTGGGTGAACCTCGTGACCGACGGGGCGCTGACGGTGAACTTGGTGATGGAAAAAGCCGAGGGTGACGAGATGCAGCGGCCCCCGCTCAAGCGCGGGGCGTCGCTCGTGCCGAAACCGATATTGCACCGGATGTTTTTGCTGGTGCCGGTGATGGGATTGGGGACGGTTGCGTTGTTCTGGTGGGCCAAAGACAGCGGGCGCAGCTACGAACACGCGCAGACGATGGCCTTCACAGTGATCTGCGCGTATCAGTGGTTCAACGGCCTGAACGCGCGCTCCTACAAGAAATCCATTTTCCAACTCGGCTTGTTCAGCAATCCGTTTGTGCTTGGCGGCCTCACCGTGGCGGTGGGCCTGCAAGTGTTGGTGGTGCATCTGCCGGGGTTGAACACGCTGTTCCACACTGTGCCGCTGACATTGGCGGAGTGGGGACTCATCATCGTCGTCGCCAGCACGGTGTTGTGGGCGGACGAACTGCGCAAACTCTGGGTGCGCTCCCAACATGGGAGCGAGGATTGAGCCATGAAAGTGCTGGAAAAGATTCTGGTGGCCACCGATTTCACCACCGCCGCCCGGGACGCGCTGGCTACCGCCCGCGCGACGGCGCGGGTCTTCAAGTCGCGGCTGATTATTCTGCATGTGATGCCGGTCACGCCGGCCGAACCACAGGCGTTGGCCACCATCGAGACCGCCGTCCGCCAACGGCTGGATGAGTTGGCGACGGAAACTGTCGCGGCTGGTGTGGCGGTCGAGAAAACGGTGCTCGCCCACGGTTCGCCGTTCGACCAGATCCTCCAACTGGCCGATGCCGAGGATGTCAACGTGATAATCGTTGGTTCGGAGCAGAAGCGTCCCGATGATTCCTTTCGGCTGGGGGTGACGCCGGAACGATTGATCCGCAAAGCGGACAAGCCCGGCAGCCCGCCACCGCCGGCGCCGATTCTCTGTGCGGTGGATTTTTCCGATCCCTCCCGCCGCGCGTTGACCAACGCGATTCATCTCGCGCGGCAATTCGACGCCCCACTGACCGTGCTGCATGTGTTCGACACCGTGCGGGTGGGGTTGGTGGAAACGCCGGCGACGGCTGCCAGCGACCTGGCGCGGGAACAACAATCCCGGCAGAAAGAATTCGACCAGTTTATGGCGGGGTTTGACCTCACCGGGGTGCAGGCGACGGCGCGCGTGGTCACGGGTCAGCGGCCCCGGAGATTCTGTCCGCGGTGCGAGTGGGCGGGGGGGGGTTGTTGGTGTTAGGTTCGGTCGGCCGCACGGGGTTGCCGCGCATTTTGCTGGGCAGCGTGGCGGAGAAAGTGGTGCGCGAACTGCCGTGTTCCGTCATCACCGTGAAAGCCGAGCACGCCATCCGGGTCGAGGTGGACTTGGAACTCGAGAATCTGGAAGCCCAGTGTAAACAGGGTGAAGCCTTGTTGGCGAAAGGTTTTCCGTTGGAAGCACTCCGTCAATTTGAGGTCTGCTTGGCTCGCGACCCCCTCTATCTGCCGGCGTGGGAAGGTGCTGCCGTCGCCCATGAGCGGCTGCAACATCCGCGTCGCGCCGCGCAATGCCGCGCCAAAGCCGCCGCCATCCAGGAACATCTCCAGTTCAAACACATCGAACACTCCATTCGCGCCCGACATTGGCTATGGCGCAAGCCGTGAAAGGCAGCCATGTCTGAATGGGGCACGTGGGTGGGAATCGCGATTTGCCTCGCTCAATCGGGTCTGTTTTCGGGATTGAATCTGGCGGTGTTCAGCATCAGCCGGTTGCGGTTGGAAGCGGCTGCGGCCGCCGGGGAGGTCGGAGCTGAACGAGTGTTGGCCTTTCGGCGCAACGCAAACTTCACCTTGGCGGTGATTTTGTGGGGCAATGTCAGCGTGAACGTCTTGTTGGCGATTCTGGCCGACTCGGTGATGACCGGGGTGGTGGCGTTTTTGTTCTCCACCGTGCTGATCACGTTCTGCGGCGAGTTGTTCCCGCAGGCTTTTTTTGCCCGGCACGCGCTGCGGATGGTGGGTCTGTTGGCACCGGTATTGCGCTTCTATCAAGCGGTGCTTTACCCGGTGGCGCGTCCGACTGGCTGGATGTTGGACAAACTGGTTGCTCCGGAAGGCGTGCCGTGGTTCACAGAGCGGGAGTTGCAGCGGGTCTTGCGTCACCAAGCTAAAGTGGGCGGGACGGAGATCAACCCGGTCGAAGCAACGGGCGCGATCAATTTCCTGGCGTTGGACGATTTACCGGTGGGCGAGGAGGGCGAGGTTGCCCCGCAGCATCTTGGAGTTGCCGCTGGTGAACGGCCAGCCGGTCTGGCCGAGTTTTCAACGGCGCGCCGAGGATCCGTTTTTGCGCCAACCCGAGGAGTCCGGCAAGAAATGGGCGGTGATCGTGGACGAGCAGGGCAACCCGCAGTGGGTGCTCAACGCGCACAGTTTTCTTCTCGCCGCCATCTTTGCCAGCGAGCCGTTTGATCCCTACGCGTATTGTCATCGCCCGTTGGTGGTGCACGACAATCGCTCGCCGTTGGGCCAGGTGTTGAGTCGTCTGACCGTCCGCGCGAAACATGCCGAAGACGATGTGGTGGACAAGGACATCATCCTGGTTTGGAGCGCCCCCAAACGAATCATTACCGGCTCGGACATTCTGGGACGGCTGTTGCGCGGCATTGCCCGCCGCGAATCGGTTGTGCCCGATCAATCCGGTGGCCGGTGATTAAAACGGCCAGAATTGCGGGATGAAGTAGATCGCCAGCGCGGCGAAGAGAATGTCGAGCGGGATGCCCACCCGCAGATAGTCGCGGAACTTGTAGCCGCCCGGCGTATAAACCATGAGGTTGGTCTGGTAGCCAACCGGCGTGGCGAAACAGGTCGCCGCCGCAAACGTGATGGCCATCAGGAACGGTCGCGGCGAAACGCCGAGCGCCACCGCGGTCGAAATTCCGATCGGGACCATCGTGGCTGCGGTCGCGGTGTTGCTCATGATTTCGGACAACACCAGCGTCACCAGATAGATGAGCGCCAACACGCCCACCGGTCCGAACCAGCCGGCCACGCGGCCGGCTTGCTCGCCCAATAGGCGGGCGGCGCCGGTTTTCTCCAAAGCCAGCCCCAACGGCAACACCCCCGCCAGCAACACGATCACTTTCCAGTCCACTGCCGCATAGACTTCGTCGAGCGTCAGGCAGCGAGTCAGCACCAGCGCCACGCAGCCGAGCAATGCGGCGACCATGATCGGCATCAGTTGCAGGGCGGCGACCGCCACGACCACCGCCAGAATGGCCAGCGCCACCGGCGCTTTGCCACGGCGCAGCGCCGGTTCTTCCACGCGGTCGAGCACGAGAAAATCCGGGTTGCCGCGCAACCGGGCGGCCTCGTCGCGGCCACTGATCACCAACAGGGCGTCACCCGCTTGGAGGCGGACAATGTTGAGTTTTTCGCGCAACGTCTGCCCGTGACGGTGGATGGCCAGGACAATGGCGCCAAACTGCTTGCGGAACTCCAACCCCACGAGCGTCTGCCCCACCACGCGCGCTCCGGGCGCAACGAGCAGTTCGGTCAGCCGCAATTCGCGGGCGCGCAGCGTGTCGTCGGCGAGTTTGAATTCCGGCGCGATTTCCAGGCCCCATGCGTCTTTCAGTTTCAGCACTTGCGGCATCGCGCCTTGCACGAGCAACACATCGCCGGCGCGCAGAGGGTCATCGGCGGGCGCCGGCAGCGTTTGCCCGTCACGCAACACCTCCAGCACGCGGACGTCGTACTGCGCACCGAGCCGCGCGGCGGTGATGGTTTGACCGATGAGACGGGAGCGTTCCATGACGCGCAGTTCGGTGATGTACCGGCTGAGTTGATAACTCGCGGTCAACGGCGTGGCCCCCGCCGTCGGCAACAAAAACTGGCCAACCAACAGGAAGTACAAAGTGCCCGTCGCGACAAGAATCAGGCCGAACCTGCCCAGCTCAAACATCGTGAACGGTTCATAACCGGCCTGTTGGGCCATCGAGCTGACCAGGATGTTCGGCGAAGTGCCGATCAACGTGCACACGCCGCCGAATTGCGACGCGAACGAGAGCGGGATGAGGAGTTTCGAGGGCGCGATGTTCTTGCGCGCCGCCACGGCCAGCACGACCGGCAGCAGCACGGCGACGCAGGCGGTGTTGTTGACGAACGCCGAGAGCGCGGCCACCGTGAGCATGAGGACCGGCAGCAGCACCCAGCGGTTGACGCCGATGACCGCCAACGCCCGGCCCACCTCGGCCACCGCGCCGGTCTTGGCCAAGCCGGCGCTGAGTACAAACATGGCCGCCACGGTGATGGTCGCCGGGTTGGCAAACCCGGCCACGCCTTCGGCCGGCGACACCAAGCGCGTCAGGACCAACGCCGCCAGCACCATCACGGCGATCAGGTCCACCGGAAACTTTTCGGTGGCGAATAACCAGATCGCCGCGCCGAGAATGACCAGCACCGCGAGGATGGGCCACAGTTCCATCACGCCTGTCCGTCAGCGCCGCAGCAGTTGCAGAAATTTCCGCAACGGGCCGGTTTGTTCGCGGGCTGTCAGGATTTGCTCGAGTTCGTTCGCGTCGAGCCACAGCCCCCGGCAATGGCCGCAGACATCAATCTCGACCGGACCATATTGTTCAACAAACAATTTTTGGCCGCACTTCGGGCAGTGTAGGTAGTGCAGGTCTTTGAGGCGTTGTTTTTCGGCTGCAGCCATCGCCTCCTCTTCCGCCCGCGCCCGGGCCAACTGCCGTTTCAATTCTTGTTCGCGAAAGAATTGCTCTTCCTTCTCGCTCGGTTTCATCGTCCTGGTGGCTCCTTTCCGTCGGCTCTTGGCCGTCAGCCGATTGTGCTGGGATCAGCCGCGCGAATCAAGTCGAGCAGTTCCTGCGGGTTGCGTGATTCGCGGAGCCGCTCCACAACGTATTCGCTTTGCAGCACGCCCGCAATCCGCGCGAGCAACCGCACTTGAAATTGCGGTGCCGCCTGGGGCGTCAACAGCAGGAAAAACAGATGGATTCGCTCTGTCGCGCCGGTCGCGGAAACACCGCTGGGTGACTGGGCGAAAATGATCAGCGGCCGGTCCAACCCTTCCAATCGCGCATGGGGCACCGCCACGCCATGGCCCAAATACGTGCTGATGTCCCGTTCGCGGTCCAGCACTGCGCGGATGATGCGCTCGCGTGGCGCGGGCAATTCCGCCGCGTCCACCCGGCCGAGGATTTGCGGAATGGCCTCAAAGATGTTGGCGGCGCGCACATCAAAGACCATGCGCGTCGTCGCCATCACGTCAGCCAAAAACAGCGGCGGCTCTTTCTCAAATTCATCCTCGACCGAGCCGATGATTTCTTCGATGACGTCTTCCAACGTGATGAAGCCGGTCCATTGGCCTTTGCGGTCCACGACAATCGCCACGCGCCGGCGGTGCCGCTGCAATTCCGCCAACAAGTGTTCGAGCGGCAGATCGTCGGTCACCTTCAAGTACGGGCGCAGAATCGCGGTGAGGTCGGGCGCCGCCTGTTTATTCAACTCCAGGTGGAGCACGTCTTTGACGTGGACGATCCCCAACGGCAAATCCTGGCCCGTGGCGATCACGGGAAACCGCGAGAACTTCGACTCGCGAATCAGCGCGAGGTTCTCGGCCCACGGGGCGTCGCGGTTGAGGACCTTGACTGCGGGGGGCGGTTTCATCGCGTCGCGCACTTTTAAGCCGCCGAGGTCGAACACATTTTCCATCAGCAACAGGCGTCGCAACGACATCAGCCCGGTGCTCTGGGAGCGCTCCAGAATAATGCGGATTTCGTCTTCGCTGTGGGCCGGGTCTTTCAACGGTGTGGCCAACCCAAAGAGGCGCAGAATGGCATTGGAACTCGTGTTCAGGATCCACAGCGGCACGAAAAACACAAAATGGCAGACGCGCAACGGCAGCGCGATCCACAGCCCGCTCGCCTCGGCCCGGCGAATCGCGATGGATTTCGGGACGAGTTCACCCAGCAAGATGTGCAGGAACGACACCAGCAGATAGGCCATCGTGACCGCGCTCGCTTGAATGACGGCCGGCGAGGCCAGCCCCAG
>CALBCO010000106.1 GCA_937927265.1 uncultured Verrucomicrobiae bacterium
CCCGACCTGCTCCGCGCTGCCTTGGAAAATCCGCGGCTTGTCAAAGCGGGGCTGGCTTTGGCCCACGACCTCCAGCAACTCCGGCGCGTGTTTGATTTTCAGGAATGCAACATTGTGGACCTCGGCACGGTGGCGCGGAAAGCCGGTCTACAGAAGACAGGCTTGCGCAACTTGGCTGGGATGTTTTTGGGGTTCCGCCTGCCCAAAGGCCCGCGCACATCCAACTGGGCGCGCGTGGAACTCACCGCCCAGCAACTGCTTTATGCCGCCAGCGACGCTTGGGCTCCCCGCGAACTCTATCTGCGTTTCCAAGAACTCGATCTGCTGCCGCGCTAACCCAAGTTGCCATCCAAAGTCCGCTGGTGCGGCGCACGCCAAGTGTGCCGGTGGGGGACAAGGTCAACACCGGCGCTGGCGGGTCGGTTGGTAGCCTCGCGACCGGCACTGCGCGGTTCAGCCAGCTCAGTTTGCAAGCGTAACTGGCCACAGGCGGCATTGATGTCGGTACCTTTCTCGGTGCGCAACGTGGAAGTGACGCCGCGTTGTTGGAGAACATGCTGAAAAGCCTTGCACCGCGACCGGTCGGGCCGACGCCACGGCAACCCTTCGACGGGGTTGTAGGGGATGAGGTTGACCTTCGCGTGCAGCCGGGCGGCCAGCGCGCCAAGTTTGTGGGCTTGTTCGAGCGAATCGTTGACGCCTTCGATAAGGATAAATTCGAAGGTCAGCATCCGCCCCTTTTTTTGCTGATACTCCGCGCAGGCGGCTTCCAACTCGGCCAGTGGATACTTGCGGTTGACCGGCATGATTCGTTGCCGGACCTCGTCCGTCGCGCCGTGTAACGAGATCGCCAGGCGAACCTGCAACGGTTCATCCGCGAGCCGGCGGATGCCGGGCACGAGGCCGACGGTGGAGATGGTGATTTTGCGCGCGCCGATGCCCAGCGCCCAGGGGGCGTTGAGAATCCGCAGTGCGCGCAGGACGTTATCGTAATTGGCCAACGGTTCGCCCATGCCCATCACGACGATGTTGCGGATGCGCTCGCCACTGAGTTTCTGCACTTGCAAGACCTGGTCCACAATTTCGGCGGCGGTGAGATTGCGTTGGAGTCCTTTGAGGCCGCTCGCGCAAAACCGGCAACCATAGGCGCAGCCGACTTGCGTGGACACACAGACCGTGTGCCGGTCGCTTTGGCTGGTCAGCCCCGGCGTGGCCGGGATCAACACTGTTTCGATCAGCACGCCGTCGCAAAGTTGAAAGAGGAACTTCTCTGTCGTGTCGCCCGCCTGTCGGGTTCGCACGTTTTGGACGGCATGGAGTTCAAAACTGGCGGTGAGAAATTGCCGCAGCGCCGCCGGCAGGTTGGTCATCTGCTCGAACGAATCGGCGTGTTTCTGGTAAATCCACTGCAGAATCTGGTCGGCGCGGTAGGGCCGGTCGCAGCGGGCAGCGAGTTCTTCGCGGTAGAACGATTTGATGTTGGGTTTGTCGGCCACGGGTGCAGACTATCAATTTCAGGACGGTTGCGCTAGAGTGCCGGCATGAAACGCGCACGGATTGGGATTGTGCTCTTGGTGTTCACCGGTAGCATCGCGCTGGCGACAACGGCTGCCGTGCCGCGTCCCGTTGTGACAGACAGCAAGGCGAAGGAACTGGCCAAGCTGGTGACGATGGTCACCGGCCTGGCCATCTCGCCACTGCTCGCCGTGGGCGCGGTCGGGGCGTATGACTGGTGGATGGCCGACTCCCCGGAACAGAAAGCGCAGTTACCTTGGTACGCGCAGTGGACGTTCTGGTTGCCGGCGTTGCTGTTGGTCGGCGCGGTGGCCGCCAAGGATGCATTTGGGACAGGGTTGCCGCCCGGCTTGAAGAAACCACTCGATGTGGCCGAAACGATCGAAAACAAAGTCAGCGGCCTCGTCGCCGCCGGCGCGGTTGTGCCGTCCATCGCGATGATGTTTTCGTCGGCGTTGACTTCGGCCGGCAGCGCGGCGGTGGCGCCGCCGGTGATGTTGGCTGGTATGGCCGGGATCAATTTCGCGCCGTTGCTGAACATGCTGACGATTCCGTTTGCCGTGACCGCGTATGTGCTGGTCTGGCTGGTGGCGCATGTGATCAACGTGCTGATTCTCATCAGCCCGATTGGTGCGGTGGACGCGGCATTGAAGGCGTTGCGGACGACATTGCTGGGTGCTCTGACCGCGATCCACTTTGTCAACCCATGGGTGGGCGCGGCGTTGTCGGTGATTATCATTATCGTTGCGTACTTCGTGGCGGGCTGGTCGTTTCGGATGCTGGTGTTCGGGTCGGTGTTCACCTGGGATTTCATGACTCGGCGGCGGAAACGGTTCAAGCCCGCGCCGAATGGCAACTGGATGTTCACTGCCCGCAAACTCGCCAAGACCCCCGTGCGTACCTATGGCCAGCTCGTGAAAACCGAGGCGGGCCAACTCACCTTTGCATACCGACCGTGGCTGATCGGCCAGAAACAGACAGTGCCGCTGCCCGAAGGCCGCTACTGCGTCGGGCGCGGTTTGTTCTACCCGGACTTGTCGCTGGTCGACGGCAAGAAAATCAAAGCGGTCTTGACCATGCCGCCGCGGTACAAGAAGCACGAAGAAGAGATCGGCCAAATTTATGGGATCGTCGAGGTCCGTGACACCGGCTTGCTCAAGGGGCTGAAGGCAATCTGGCGATGGTTCACGCGCAATTTGTTTGGCAAAGAATCCGCGGAAGCCACCACCGCCGCAACCGCTTGAGACCAAAATCGCGGCGCAGTGGTTGGCGCATACGACCGGCATGAAATGACCGCCAGACTCGGACGTGCAGTCGAGGGAGCGGTCATTTCAGGAGCACGTTTTGGCAGCGCCGTCATGAACTCCAATAAGCTCCGGATTACTACTACTTCTTCTTCGCCACTTTCTTCTTGGCGACCTTCTTTACGGCTTTCTTCTTTTTCACAGCCATGCTTGCTCACCCCCTTTCCAGCACCGCTGGCGGTGCTCTTCGATTCAACCGTAGCGGGAGCACTGACAAATAGCCAGCACAAAGACAGAACATGGGAAAATAATTCTGGAGCAACAACGGGAGGCGGTGGCGCGGTTCGGATTCAATGCATCTAACCCTCCAAGAACGCGGCGATGCAATCGGGCAGATCGGTTGCATAGCCGCCTTCGAGGACGGCAAAGGCCGGTAACGCGCGCTGGTCGCGCCGACAGAAGCGGGCAACGCTTTGGCCGATGGCCCGGTAGTCCTCAATCTCCACGCCAAGACTGGTGATCGGGTCGCCGACGTAAGCGTCGAAACCGGCCGAGATGGCCAAAAGTTGCGGGTCGAACGCGCGCAGTTTTTCCAGCGCGTCATCCAGTACGGCGCGGAATTCGCGGCCGGCCGTATGCGGGGCGACCGGATAATTCAGGCAGTTGCCGCGACTGTGTTGGCCCGTGCCGGGATAACAGGGCGATTGGTGCACAGAGGCGAAAAGTACCCGGTCATCCCCGTAGAAGATGTCCTCGGTGCCGTTGCCGTGGTGACAATCGAAATCGAGAATAGCGACTCGTTGCACGGTGCCCGCCGCGAGCACTTTGGCGACGGCGATGGCGAGGTTGTTGAAGTAACAAAACCCCATTACCTGGTCGCGCAGGGCATGATGACCGGGCGGCCGCATCAAAGAAAAGGCGCGGCGGCCGGCCAGCGCCTCTTGGGCAGCCAACACGGCGGCGCCGGCGGCGAGCCGGGCCAGTTCGTAGATAGTGGGAAACCACGGCGTGTCTGCGTCCTGATAAGCGCCCGTTTGGACGGCGCGCAGGAGTGCGGGGGTGTGGACGCGTAGCAGGTCGTCGGCCGCGCAGAGAACGGGTTGGCGCCAGTCGTAACCGGCATTTTTCAGGCGGGCCACAGCCCGGCGGACGCGGTCGGGATGTTCGGGGTGACCGGGTGCGGCGTAATCCGCACAGCGCGGGGAATGAATGATGACGCCAGGCGCGTTCATGGTACGTGAGCATATTCCGATTGCGTCGCCGGGGCAACCGCCGTTATATTGCAGACACTGGGGTCGTGTGCTAGGTTGCGCGCGCTTCGGGAATCCAATCATGGACGAAAAACCTTCACGAATTCCGCGGTTCAAAGGCTCGACGGACGGTGGGCGCGACCCGTTTTTTTCCAAACGTCTCGCGATTGTCTGGGTGGTCATCTTGCTCGTGGTGCCGCTGTTCGTCTGGCTGCGGCAACAACAAGCGCAACCCGAGGAGGTGCCCTACAGCCGGCTCAAAACGATGGTCGAGCAAGGCCAAGTCAAAAACGTGAAGTTCGTGGAGGGTCTGGGGGCGTTGTTGAGTATACGCGGCGAATATCTGCCGGCCGACAAGACGGGTGCGACGCCCGTCAAGTTCACCAGCAAAGTGGTCAAGAGCGATGAGATTCTGAAGTTTTTTGAGGCGCACCAGCTCACGCCCGATTTCGAGGAAGCGAACCAGTTCTGGGTACAGTTCTTTTGGTCGGCGCTGCCGTTTGTGTTGTTCGTGGTGCTGTTGTATTTCGTGTTCATCCGGCAACTGAAGATGGCCGGCAAGGGCGCGATGAGTTTTGGCAAGTCGCGCGCGCGAATGTTGAGCCGCGACCGCAACAAGATCACCTTCAAGGAAGTGGCCGGGATGCGCGAGGCCAAGGAGGAAGTCGAGGAGATCATCCAATTTCTGCGCGACCCGAAAAAATTTCAGCGGCTGGGCGGCCGCATCCCGAAGGGGGTGTTGATGGTCGGCCCGCCGGGCACGGGCAAGACCCTGCTGGCGAAGGCGATTGCCGGCGAGGCGGATGTGCCGTTCTTTTCGATCAGCGGGTCGGATTTCGTGGAGATGTTTGTCGGCGTTGGCGCGAGCCGCGTGCGCGACATGTTTGAGCAGGGCAAGAAGAACGCACCGTGCATTATTTTTATTGATGAGATTGACGCGGTGGGCCGGTCGCGGTTCAGCGGCATCGGCGGCGGCCACGATGAACGCGAGCAGACGTTGAACGCATTGCTCGTCGAGATGGACGGTTTCGACACGCAGGAAGGCGTGATCATTATTGCCGCCACAAACCGGCCCGACGTGCTCGACGCGGCGCTGTTGCGTCCGGGGCGGTTCGACCGGCAGATCGTCATTGACATGCCGGACCTCAGCGAGCGCGAGGAAATCCTCAAGGTCCACGCCCGCAACGTCAAAGTCGCCAAAGATGTGGATTTCAAGGTCATCGCCCGCGGTACGCCCGGCTTCAGCGGGGCGGACCTGGCCAATCTGATGAATGAAGCCGCGTTGTTAGCGGCGCGCCATGACAAGAAGTTTGTGGACATGGAGGAACTGGAGGAAGCGCGCGACAAAGTCCGTTGGGGGCGCGAACGGCGCAGCCGGGTGCTTGACGAAAAGGATAAGAAAATCACAGCCTACCACGAGGCGGGTCATGCCCTAGTCATGTCGTCCCTGGAACACACCGAACCCTTGCACAAGGTGACGATCATCCCGCGCGGGGTGTTTTTGGGCGCGACGTTTTCATTGCCAGAGAAAGACAAGTACAGTGAGAGTCGGAAACAGTTGCTCGATGTGATTGCCGGCGTCATGGGTGGGCGGATCGCGGAGGAATTGATTTTCGGCGATTGCACCAGCGGCGCCGCCGGCGACATCCGCCAAGCGACGCACATTGCCCGCAAGATGGTCACCGAATGGGGCATGAGCGACAAGATCGGCATGGTCAACGTCAGCGACCATGAGGAACACATGTTTCTCGGCCGCGACCTGTTCAAAGGCCGGGAAGTCAGCGAACAGACCGCGCGCGAGATTGATGAGGAGGTCCGGCGGATCATTGACCAATGCTATGCGCGGGCGAAAGACATCCTCACCCAAAAACGGGACAAGCTCGTGGCGCTGGCCGAGGCGTTGCTCGAATACGAAACCCTCGACGCCAGCGAGTTGACGGAAATCATCACCACGGGCAAACTCACCAATCCGCCCCGGCGCGGCGCCGGCATGGGCACAGCGGCCCCGCCCGCAGCGCCAGCGGCGGCAACGGCACAACCGGACGTTTTACCCGCGCCCGGGATCGGTCCAAGTCCCGCCAACGCCTAAGAGCCTATCCCAAAACCTTGTCTAGGATGCTATAATGGGCCGACAAGGAGGTCTTTATGGGGAAAATCGCATCGCGCGAGCGTTGGCTCGTGTCGGATGAGTTGTGGGATAAAATCGAACCGCTGCTGCCCAAGCGC
>CALBCO010000107.1 GCA_937927265.1 uncultured Verrucomicrobiae bacterium
CAATGATGCCCCCCTTCAACAGAAACTTGCTCACCGCCACCGTGCCGAGGAAGCCCAGAATCGCAATCACCAATACCGCGTCGAGATACATCTCCGTCCCGTACCGGATGGCCAGCAACACAATCATCGCCGCAAGGTTGATCGCCAGTGTGTCCAACGCCAGTGCCCGATCCGGCACGCTCGGCCCGCGCAACAGCCGGTAGAGGCACATCGCCACCGACACGGCCAGCGCCAGCAGACACCCGTTGTTGACCGTTGTGATCATCGCTCCAGTTCCCGCAGTGGCTTCTCAAATTGTTCCTTGATCTGGCGTTTCGTGGCTTCGATGTCGGTCACGTTCAGGCAATGGATCGTCAGCGATTTGCGGTCCGCCGCCACATCTACCGTGACAGTGCCGGGCGTCAGCGAAATCATTGCCGACAGAAACGAGATGGCCAGATCGGTTTCGAGCTCAATCGGCATTTGGATCAGCGCCGGCTGCACACGCAGTCGCGGCCGCAAAATCCACCAAGCCACCTGCACGTTGGCCACGATCATTTCATAAACAAACACCACCAGCAGTTTCAAAAACGTGCGGGTTTTCTGGAAGAACACCACCTCGCCCATCATCCCGCGCAACACGAACAACACCGCCGCGCCGATCAGATAGCCGACAATAAAGGTGGACGCCGCGAATTGCTCGGTCAACAAACACCAAAGCAGCGCCAGCAAGATATTGATCATCAGATGACCAAACATTAGTTGCCGCCTCCTGCCGGTGCGCCCAAGACCGCCTGCACATACGCTCCGGGCCTCAGCACTTGCTGGGCGGTGTCGTGCGCCACTGCGTTCAACGGTTTCGCCCCCACCGCCAGAATCACCGAGAACGACACCAGCAACGCCGCGCCGCCGTACATCCACGGCGACGTCGGCCGCCGCTCACCGGCCTTTTCGCCCCAGAACGACAGGTGCCAAATCTTCATCATCGAAAACAACGTGAAGAACCCGGTCACCACCGCCACCGCCGCGAACCCGTAGCGCTGTTGCTGGAAACCGGCCATCACGATGGTCAGCTTCGCAAAAAAACCGCTCCACGGCGGCAACCCCGCCAACGACAGCCCGGCAATGAAAAACAACGTCGCCAACAACGGAAACCCTTCGACCAGCCCGCCGATCTTCTTGACGCTGTTCTGGCCAGTGATCCGTTCCATGATGCCGGCGATGAGGAACAAGGCGCATTTCACGACCGTGTAATGCACCATGTAGAAAATTGCCGCCGCCACGCTGGCCACGCTGAACAAGCCCAGCCCAAACATGAGATACCCGATCTGGCTGACGATGTGGAAACTCAACAACCGCCGCAGTTCCGTCTGGCAGACCGCGCCGAGCACGCCAACCAACATCGAAACCGCGCCGAGCACCAACAACGTCTCGCCGAGCCAGCCGTTTTGCGCCGGGAACACCAGCGGGAACACCCGCATCATCGAATAGACGCCCACCTTCGTCGCCACGCCGCCGAAGAACGCCGAAATCGTGACCGGTGGCGCGGGATAGCCATCCGGCAACCAGAAATACAACGGGAAAATCGCCGCCTTCAACCCGAACACCAGCAGCAGCAAAATCGCCGCCACCGTAATCATCGTCGCGCCCGTGCCGGTCGCCGCGCGGGTGATCTCGTGCAGGTGGGCCATGTTCAGCGAGCCGGTCACGCCGTACAACAGCGCCACCGCCACGAGGAAAAACGTCGAGCCGAGCAAGTTCAACGCAAGGAACGGGATACCCGCCCGCAGTTGCCGGGGTTCGCCGCCGAGCGTCAACAGGCCATACGACGAAATCAGCAGCACCTCGAACCAGACAAACAAATTGAAAATGTCGCCCGTCAGAAACGCGCCGTTCATCCCCATCAGCAACAGTTGGAACAGCGGATAGAAATGATGGCGTTCCCGGTCGCGATCCATGTTCGCGATGCCGAACAACAGCGTCGCCAGCGCCGTGACGCCCGTCAGCAACAACATGATCCCCGACAACCGGTCGGCCATCATCACGATGCCAAACGGCGCGGCCCAGTTGCCGAGCCGGTACACCACGATCTCGCCCGCGCCTAGCCGGCCCATGAACACGAATTCGCCGGCCAGCAACACCAATACCGACGCGAGGCTGGCCAGCCGTTGCGCGGCGATGTTGTGCCGCCACACCAGCAACAGCATCACCGCCGTCACCAGCGGCCAGACAATCGGAAAGATGGGCAGGTGCGCGGTCATGAGTGCGGTTCGTCGGAAATGTTCACACTGTCCGTCCCGTTCGCCTGATAACTCCGGTAGGCTAGTACCAAGAGGAACGCCGTCACACCAAAGCCGATCACAATCGCCGTCAGAATCAACGCTTGCACTAGCGGATCGGTATAGCCGGTGGCATGGTCGGTGATAATCGGCGGCTGGCCTTTGCGGATCGCGCCCATATTCAAGATGAGCAGGTTGGCGGCATGTCCCCACAACGCCATCCCAAGCACCAAATGAAACGCTCGTTGCCGCAGGCACAGGTACAACCCCGCGCCGAACAGCGTCCCAATCGCCACGGCCATCAACACTTCCATCAGGAGTCCTCCCCCCGTTGACGTTCTTCGCCGAGCGTGGAGATGATCATCAGCGTCACTCCGACGACCACGCAATACACGCCCAGATCAAACAACAACGGCGTGCCTAATTCGATCGCGCCGAGCAACGGCACGTGGCCGTGAAACATCCGGTGTTCGAGAAACGCCCGTCCATAAAACAACGCTGCAATGCCAGTGCCACCGGCCAACGCCAGCCCGGTCGCCAGCAGCGCCCGGTAATTGAGCCAGATCTTCGCGCGCACGTATGCGCTGCCGAACGCAATGTATTGCAACGCCAGCGCCGCCGCCGTCATCAACCCGGCAATGAACCCCCCACCCGGCGCATTGTGCCCGCGCAACATCAGGTGCAACGAAAAAAACACCAACACCGGCAACAGTAGCTGGGAAAATGTGGCGAGAATCAATGAGATCATCCCGCGCCCTCCGTTTTCTTCCGCCGCAACTTGATCAACGCATACGCGCCCAGCGCGGCAATGGACAACACCGTGATCTCGCCGAGCGTATCGAAACCACGGAAGTCCACGAGAATCACGTTCACGATGTTGCGTCCCCCCGCCTCTGGTAAACTCGCCTTGATAAAATAATCAGCCACGCCCTGCGGCGCGCGCGCCGCCGCCA
>CALBCO010000108.1 GCA_937927265.1 uncultured Verrucomicrobiae bacterium
GAAGGTTTTCCGTCCGGCCACACTGGACCTTGTCCTTACCAAGATGGCGCGTGGCGATGCAAATGACCTGGAGGACATTCGCTTCCTGCTCCAGCGCGAGCCGTTGACCACTGTCCAGCTCGAAGCCGCGTTCCGACGCGCTCGCGTGCCTGACCTGCCCGAAATCCGGGAACTCTTTCGGGCCGCGCAGCCCAAAGTCCTGGCCCTGGCGGGAGAACTGACGCCGTGAGAACCATTCAGCAGCACAAGACCGGGCAATGGTTTTCGCCGCCGCCCTCGCCAAGGCCCGGAAGTGCGAACTCGTCACCGGCGACCCGGAGTTGAGGCCGCTGGACAAGGAAATCAAAATCCACTGGCTGAAAGGCTGAACCGATGGTGGCCAAGCACAAAGACTGGACGCGGGATGAACACATCCTCGCCTTCAACCTTTAGTGCAAAATTCCGTTTGGCCGCCAGCACAGTCGCGCGCCGGAAATCGTTGAGCTTGCCAAACTCCTGGGCCGCTCCGCCAACACCGTCGCCCTCAAGCTGAACAACTTCTCCCGGCTCGATCCGGAACTGGCCGCGCGCGGCATCAAGGGCATGGCCCACGGCGCGAAAGGCGAAATCGAAGTGTGGCGCGACTTCGAGGACGACCCCGCCGCGCTGGCGTTCGAGAGCGAACGCCTGCTCGCGAAGTTTAGCGGACGCAAGCTTGAGGACCTTGCCGACATTGACGAACGCGAACTGCCTGCCGAGGGCCCCGAACGCGAACGCCTGGTGCGCGTACGCGTGAACCAGCATTTCTTTCGCGCCGCGATGCTGGCCGCTTACGAGGGCAAGTGCTGTGTCACCGGCCTGGCTCTGCCCGAACTGCTTGTCGCCAGTCACATCGTTCCCTGGGCCGATGATCCGAAACAGCGGATGAATCCGAGAAACGGCCTTTGCCTGAACGCGCTCCACGACCGCGCCTTCGACCGCCGGCTGATGTTCTTCGACACGGAACTGAAAGTGCGTTTCCGGCCTGAACTGAAATCCCGAGCGGACCGTGAGGGCCTGGACTGGCTGTTGCACTTCGAGGGCCGCCCGCTCCGCCTGCCCAATAAGTTCAGGCCCGATACCGTGCTGATTCAGCGTCACGCGGCTACTTGCCGGTAGCTTCATGTTTTTTCCCTGGTCTTTATCCTGATGGCTAGGCGACGCGAGCAGCGGCCGGCCACGGGTGTTGAGACGCTTCGCTGCGGAGGCGGGGCGGCGCGCGGACGCGGGCGGACTCGCTGAGGAGGAATTGTATCCCAGCGACGCGGCGTGGAGCGGGCTTTACGACCGGATGCACACGCACAAGCCGGAGGAGACGGAGCGCCGGCTGGCGCTGGCGTTTGAACATGGCGACGGCTTTGCGGAGTGAATGGCCGCGCTGTGTTCTTTTGCGGCAAATGAAACCATTTTGTCCGTGTTGATCTGTGGCTGATTTGAAATGCCTGACGTCTTCACCAAGGCCAGGCGGTCGGAAGTGATGTCGCGCATTCGCTCGCGTGGCAATCGCGACACGGAAGTGGCGCTGGCGCGGCTGTTGCGGGCGCATGGCGTCACGGGGTGGCGAAGGCAGGGGGAAATTCGGAACGCGGAGTGCGGAGTGCGGAATTTAGTCCGAGCCGGCTCACGCCGGCTGCTCCGGGTGAAGGTGGATTTCGTTTTCCGGCGGGAGCGGGTGGCGGTGTTTGTGGACGGCTGTTTCTGGCACGGGTGTCCGCTTCATTCTCCGCCCGCGCGGTGGTTGCGGAAGAGTTCGATGCCGGGTCGAGGCAATTTGCGTCGTGGCGCGAAGGCTCGCCGGACGGGCAAGGCGTTCTGGCGGGAGAAGCTAGCGGCGAACTGGTCACGGGATCGGGCCGTGAACCGTGCCCTGCGTCGGGCGGGCTGGGGGGTGGTGCGAATCTGGGAGCACACCTTGCGGTGGGCCACCAAGGACGCGCAGAACGCGGCGCGGCTCGTGCGACGGATTCAGCGGGCACTGGGTTGACCGCGGCCGGCCGGTGGAAAAACGGCGATACCTGCGTGCGCCATGACGTCTTCCTCGGCCTTGCTGGCACCACGGTATGATGGTTCAACTCACATCCGGCGGGAAGTGAGCGATGAGGACCTCCAACCTTCCATGCCGAATGCCTTCGGTTGAGCAGAGGTTGTCGAAATGTTCACGGTCTGGGAGGCCAAAGCCCGGCTTGCTCCAGCGGCGATCGAGGGCGGGGAGAGAGCGGAAAGCGGCCTGAACTCTCGGTCGCGTCAGGTCTTTCCTCTGTAGGGCGGCGGGGTCTCGCGCAAAGCCATTTCTTGCGGCTCACGCGACCGCAGGATTTCGAACACCAACTTCTCCACTTCCACCGGCCCGCCGCGTCTGGACAAATGCAGTAATTCCACGCCTACCACGTTGTCGTTGGCGTCGTAATCGAGCACCACGCCGGACGCAACCTGCTCCGAGTCCACAATCTCCGCGTCGTTCAGGCGCAGATAGAGCGCGTCCACTTCGGGGTCAACGGTCAGTTTCATAGTTTGCCTTTCATGCCTCGGTCGAAGTGCAGGGTGACGATCTTCAACGGATTTTGCCGGGGATCGCACACGATACGCAGGACGCGATAATCCCGTTGGGCAATGGCCGCCAGTCGGTGTTCCATGCCTGGATCATCCGGGTCGGGTTCGGTGCGCTGCGGGTCGGCGATGGCCTGTTCGAGCCAAGCCGTCTGGATCTTCCGCTCTCGCATCCGGGTGGCTGCGTGCTGGCTCAACTGGTATTTCACGCTCTCACCTTACCGCCCTTTCAGGCAAATCGTCGCGCCGTGCCCAATGAGGGTGCGGCACGTTTCTGCCCTGCCGTTCTGCAGCGCTTCCGCTTCGCTGATGCTCCGGGGTGGCGGCTGAATGGATCTGGCTTCATGTTTTCGTTAGCGCGCGTTCATCGGTGAGTTTCCACTGCGAAAAGCGAGGTTGGTTCTGCTGGCGGTGGCGCAGGTGCGGGTTTGGCCGGCAGGAAGTTGACGATGAGGGCTGCCACTTGCGGAGGCCGCAACTCGTGCCGGCCGGCGGACGCGGACCTGCCTTTGCGCGTCGCGATCGCGGGTTTGGCCCATGTCGGGTTCACGGTGGCAAACTATCAGGCCACAGCAGTGGCGTAAATCTTCGAGTCGCGAGTATCAGCGGTTAAATCCTTCGCGCTGGCCGCAATCAACAGCCGGGTCATGGCCGGAAACCTCTGGCCGGGGGTGTCACGACGCAGCAGGAGTGTGGCTCACGTCACCGCCGCAGGGAAAGCCCAGATCAACCAACCTGCCCGGGGATGGAACTGGCCGGGCGGCTTGAGGTTGGGCTGGGTTTCTGTGTGCGGCGCGATGCTTCACGGCGTTCAACCCACGCGGAACAGAACGGTGAGGTAGAAGTTGCGCACGCCGAACTGATCGAGCGGCAGGCGCACGGCCTCGCCGTCGCGCAAGCCGGCGGGATAGGCCACGTCCAGCGGAAATTCGCTGGTCAACGTGCCGTGGCCTTCGCAGCGCCAACATTCGTAGCCGCCCACCGCGCCGCGTCAGCCGCAGGCCGGACACGCCGCCCGGGCCGGAATCCACACGCGCACCTGGCCGCCTTGTTGCGCGTCCTCGGGGCTGACGACGACTTCGACGGTGAGGCTTTCGAGGCGCTCGGCCTTGGGGCGGGCGAGGTCCTCGAAGTTGCTCCAGAATCGGTCGAACAGTTCGTCAAAGCTGGGCCGGTAGGTGGCGAAGGATTCGGCGAGCGAAACTTTCTTGCCGCTGCTGGCGTAGGTGCTTTTCCAGCCGAGGCCCTGTTGCTCGAGCGGGGCGGCTCACAGGTTGTCGGTGACTCTTGGCTCATGGTAATCCCGGCAGTTTGGAACGAAATGGAGGTCCTGCGGGTGGTTTTGGCGACGGTTGAGGCTTGGGTGACGTCGCCCCCTTTGACGCCTGGGTTTCGGCAGCCCTCGGCAATGAAATCGGCACGTCAATGGGGGGCGGTTTGCCCCAAAACGCCTTGTGGTCGAAATACAGCGATTTCAATTCGCCTTTCTCCATGTCCACTTCGGCTTCCACTTTGGAGACTAGGTCATCTTTCGTTTCGTTTTCGCACCACCACCAAAAGGCGCAACGTGGAATGTTAGTAATCGTCGAAGTGTGGATTTGCGGATTGAAGTCCATCCGGACAAGGTTTGTCGGGTAGTTGAGTTTGGCGAGTGTGCGTCGGATCAAGGTGATGGCTTGGAGCTGATTCATGTTCCACTTGCCAACGTAATCTTTGATCAGCATGGGCCGGCGCTCGTTGTCGAAAAGGTTGTCCGGTGCGTAGAACCCGTTGACCATGCTGTTGCGGTAAATGAACCGCCAGCCGTTGGTCAGTTCGAGTTCCACATGAGGCCAGCCCCCGTTGTCGGTGATTTCAAGGCGGGCGACATGGTTGGTTGTCATGGGGCCGGGAACGGCCAAATCCAATTTCTTCCCGTACTCATCCACCGCACCAAGGATGATCGGTATGAGTTTCATGGCGTATTCAGGGTTGGTGCGCGGCCCAAAGCTTCGCAACTTGGGCGTCACGTCAATTTTCGGCCACGGACGGCGGAGATTGGGGTTGAAGCCAAGAACAAACCGCTCCACTCGCTTTGCGTCGGCATTGATTTCCATATCCACCGACTCCCCTCCGCGTGGGCCAGCCCACCGGATGCGATATCGGGGCACAATGCCCGTCCGGCTCTTCTCCGGCGGCGTGACGCGCGGCTCTTGTTCGGCAAATACCTTTTCCAGCGGGATGCCAAGCTTCCTCAACGTGTCTCGCGCCAATTCTACCGCCTCGGTTTGGGTCATTCGCACCGGCCCTACAAAACGCGGGATTTCATTGGGGTCTTGCAACCCATAGAATGAGTTTGTCGTTTCAAAATGCGCTAAATAGCCATGTTGAAAACCCAAACCGTATCCACTATCGAGTTCCACTCCGAATCCTCCCCATTCGCCTTCATTGACTAAGAGAGGAACAATGCCACAGTGAACGACCTGCTGGATCGTTACGGGCTGAGGAACAGGCAATTCCAGCTTTCTTGCAGCGTCGGAAACGTACGGCATCATGGCTACTAACATGGCGTTGGAAAGATTGGCCGTGACTTCAATCATTCCGCTGAGGGGTTCCAGCACGAGGTTCATGGCCATCTCCAGTCGCCTTTCCTATTGTATTCCCTCATTTTCAACTCTTGATAACCATACACTCGCAAAGCTCCCCGCAGTTTTACTGCAACTACCCACGATAACGGTGCGGCAGGAAGACAACCCCAGGTCGGCGTATTCAAGATTCCCGTGACTCCCCCAGCGAGACGGAAATTCGCCGAGAAGCACGTGAGTCTGTCTCGAATCCTGAAAGAGGCTTCTCACTCATGGCTGGCCGGGTAGTTTGTAACGATCTGGTGGACGCCCGAGCGGTTTTGGCTGTGGTTGGGGCTTGAGTGACGGCGCCACCTTTGACGCCTGCATTTCGGACGCCATTGGCAGCGAAATCGGCACGTCAATTGGAGGTCGCCGACCCCAAAATGCCTTGTGCTCAAAGTAGAGCGACTTCAGCTCGCGTCGGTCTGCATCCACCTCCGCTTCCACTTTGGACACCAGGTCGTCGTGTGTTTCGTTTTCGCAATGCCATTCGATCCAATATCGGGGAATACCGGGCAAGGCCGGCTTTCGGATTCGCGGCCTGAAATCCATGCGAACCAGCTTGGCAGGGTGGTTCAGTCTGCCAATGGAGTGCCGGATCAGGGCGATGGCCTCGTTTTCAGTTATGTTCCATTGTCCGACAAAGTCCTTAATCAGGATCGGGTGCTGGTCGCTATTGAACAAGTTATCTGGCATGTAGTATCCATTGACCATGTTGTCCCTGTAGATAAACCGCCAGCCGTCGGTCAAGTCCACTTCGCAGTGGGGCCGGCCAAGGTTGTCTTGGAGATGGAAACGGGCTACATGATTGGTCGTGAGCGGCCGCGGAATAGGCAGGTCCAGGGCTTTCCCGTAATCATCAATTGCGCGCAACACAATCGGCACAAGTGTCCAAGCGTAGTCGGGATTGACCCGTGACGACTCCTCCCGGCGACAAACCGGCACAACGTCAATCTTCGGCCACGGACGGCGAAGGTGCGGATTAAAAGCGATGGAAAGGGATTCCACTCGTTTCGCATCCGCGTTGATTTCAATGTCCACCGACGCTTCCCCCGCCTGCGCGTCGGAACCAATCCGCGGGTTGAGCCACTTGATGCGGTAGCGCGGAACGATGCCTGTGTGCGTTCTGGGGGGCATAGTGACGCGCGGTTCTTGCTCTGCAAAAACTGATTCCAGAGAAATGCCGAGATTCTGGAGTGTGGCCCTCGCCATCTGCAGCGCCTCATCTTTCGTCATCCTGACCGGGCCGACAAATTTCGGAATTTCATCCGGGTTCTGGAGTGAGAAATACGAGTGTGGCGTCTGGAAGCTGTCCAGATAACCCCAGTGGAACCCAAATATCCAGTCGCCCCTAAGTCTAATGCCGCAACCTGCCCAGTCACCATTACGATAGACATAAGGGAGAACACCACAACTGACCACATGGCGCTGGGTGATCGGTTGTGGCAACGGTATTTCAAGCTTCCTTGCGACGTCAGAAACGTAAGGCAACATCGCCACCAGCACAGCATTGGAGAACTCCGCCGTAACTTGCATCACCCCCCCGCTATCGGAAATGTCCAAAATCATGGCCACCTCCAGTCGCCCTTGCGGTTGTAGTCCCGCATTCGCATTCCGTTGTAGCCGTAAACTCGCAATGCTCCCCAGAGCTGTTGATGACTGACCCACCCCGCTCCGTTGTTCGCCCGAGTGAGTGCAGTTTCAATGCTCGGCTGGTCGGCATCGTTCGCCCAATTGCCTATCCAGTAGGACTGGAATTTGTGTCGGTTATACGCGGTCCCCCATCCCTCACCGCCGACGGGTTGATTCCAGCCCACAAAGACAGATGGGCGAGGTTTCTTGGGGTGGTTCTCGTAGAATTCGATTGCGCGGTTCGTTTTGCTGATGTTGAAGGCATTGGGCCAGTTGCCCGCGGCGGTGCTACAGCCATCCAAGAACACGAACCGATAGCGATTGTATTTCGTTTTCCTTGAAACCTGCCAGCTTTCCAGTGTGCTTTTGCTGCCGCGGTACGAGAACACGCCTCCGGTCACGAGGCCGTTTGTATTCAGCGTGTGTCGGTCAGCACCGAGCGCGGTTGCCCTGCCGTGGCCGTGGTAGTAGAAATTGCGCACGTAAAGGTCACCAATCCAAGCGAGCAGGTTCGTCCAACTTTGCTCCCGCTCTGCTTGTGTGTAAACGTTGGTGCCGAACTTGAGCGGATGCCACCACGCCGTGTCGCCAATCAGCAGCGGCCCGCCTCGAACGGCTTGGACAGCTTCTTCATATTTCCCCTGCAAATCAGGGGGATAGCCCGGCGCGTCGCTATACCACCGATCTTGGAATGCAATCAACCACTCCCCGCGATCAGGAAATCCCTTCACCGGCGGGCGTGTCGGGCGGGTGATTGGGGGGCCATCGCCCAGCGAATTGAACGTGATCTCGGCGAAGAAATACGGGTCAGTGTCGAAGTCGTCGCGATTGTTTCCCAGCCAGTCGTACAAATCCCAGGTCCACGAAACCAAGCCGTTCGTGGTGTGGCCGGAGCCAGTATTCACGTAGTTCCACTGCCAATCGTAAACGTCAATCCACCAGCCGGTGTCGGGATTCGCCAGTTGCGCGTTGAACGTGTAGGTGTCGCCCTGAATGAAGTCGTTCCAGTCTGGAAACGTCACTTGGTTGAACACAACAATGGGCCGCGCTAAGTTGGTGAGCACCAGGTAAACTGAGTTGTCACCGATTTCTTCGTTCAGCCAGAGAGTCGTGACCAACTGAATCTGGTAGGTGCCGTTCGTGAGATGGTCGAAGTAGATGTCCATCCCCCAATTCGTTTGCCCGCCGGAAACGTGCGTCGTGAACTCGGCGTGGGGACACGGTCCGCCATTCAGCAACACCTCAATGTGCGCCACCATGTCCCGATAATCCTTGAAATCCACCGGGAAGAACGTCGGGCCGTCGTAAGTGTAATTGGTGACGTTGAACGCCCAATCAGGGATGTGGAACACCCGGAAAAAGGCCGAGTCCGCGGTTGATTCGCCACCGCTGTCCTTGATCTCCGTGCCTTCCTGCTCCTGCTGAACCTCGCGCCACTTCTCGGCCAGTTCCGCGCTCCATTCGTCCGTTGAGCCGTCCGGCCAGAGGATAACGTAGCCCGAAAGATCAATGCCCGGTGGATAGATTGCCAACGGCACCGCGGCTTTGGCTTCCTCTTTGGGCAACACCAGAGGCTCCGCTGGCACCGTTTCTTCCCCTGCCCCCAATGAATCGCCGCCGCCACCGGAGCACGGTGCCGCCACGCCCAATAGCGTAAACGTGGTTCGGTTGGTGCTGTTGGCGGGATAATTGTTGGTGAGGTTTGTCCAAGGCGTCTCTGGATCAAGTGTCGGGCGATACTGAATCATACTGAATCAGATAGTACTCATGCCCTTGGCTCGGCCAGGACATCACGATATTTGTGCATTCTCGCTCGATGCCAATGCCGACGATGCCCGAGCTTTGCCACGGCGCAGCAAGCAAAACCAGTGCGGTCGCGCTGATGAGTAGTGGTTGGGTGGTTTTCATGGTTTTCAGCTTTCGGTTTTTTGCTCGCGGACGATCCGCGAGGATTTGCTCCTCCCTGCCGAAAACCACAGGGGCGTGTCCTACTCACGCCCCACAACAGGCACGGACATGCCCGGAAAGGAACGCTTTCGGGCACGCCCATCTCTGGGCGTGCCTCGAAACCGATGGCCTTTCCGTGAAATTGTCCGTTTCGTTTCGGGCCAGCAGCCGAAGCCGCAAATCTGTTTTGTGTCTTGTGTTACATACTGCGTTCTTGCGAACGATGAAGACTGAACGTCCGTTGCTCCATCTCGGCAAGCGCGAATTTTCGGGCGTTTGTGGAGCAGTGGCAGCGCAGTTTTTGCCTTGCTTCGAGGCAAGACTGAATCAGCGGTTCAACGTCAGCGCGAACAGCGTTGGATCACGACGCCTCGCCAACGGCAGCGACTGCTGCGCCGTCGCCTGACCGTTCCACCCGGGTCAACGTCATCGTGCCGTTTCAGAAGTACTCATTAAGCGGGCTGGGAATCGTGCCGGGGCGACTCCAATCCCGAACCAACCAACTCCCCATGGCGTCAGTTGCTGAGGATGGTTGTCCGGGTGGCGCACGGTGGTCTCGTAGCGCAGACTTCCAGTCTGCTGTGTCGCGGATTTCCAATCCGCGCGCGTTGTGAATCTCAGAACGCTGCGTGGACTGCGACGCCTTGCCGACTGGAAGTCGGCGATACAGCAGGTTGGAAACCTGCGCTACGCCCTCGTGGTCCGCCGCCGGAGATTGTGAACCCATTACGTCATCATTGGCTGGTTTCATGGCTCAAACTCGGATTGAAGTGGTTCAGCGGCGCGTGGGTTTGACTTCGACGACGAGGAAGCGGCTGCCGCCCCGACCGTAAATACGGAGCAGGACGCGGCTTCCTTTGACCTGTTCACTGAGGCGCACGGCTTCGTCGGCGTTCTCCACGCGCTGACGGTTGATTTCCAAAATCACATCGCCCGGCTGCAGACCCGCAGTCGCGGCCGGGCAATCCGGCTCGACGTTCACCACGAGCGCGCCCTGCACGTGGTTGGGGATGTTGAACTGGCGGCGCGAACGGGCGTCGAGGTCGTCCACGGTCACGCCATCGAGCGCGTCGGCCTGCGGGTTGCGGCGGAGTCCGCCGGGGCGGCCGTCGCTGCGGGCCAAGCTGCCTTCAGGCAGTTCGCCGAGTTTGACGGTGAGGGCCCTTTCCTTGCCGTCCCGGAGCAGCTTGACCTCGGCCTTCGTGCCCTGGGCGGTTTGCGAGACCATCAGGCGCAGGTGGCGGCTGTCGGTGACTTTCTTGCCGTTGAATTCGATGATGACATCGCCTTCCTTCAGGCCGGCGTCTTCGGCGGGCGAGTCTTTGGTGACTTCGCCGATGAGCGCGCCGGTGTTGTCCGGGAGCTTGAATTCCTTGGCGAGGTCGGGCGTGACGGGCTGGACCAGAACGCCGAGGTAGCCGCGCGTCACCTTGCCGTCAGTAATCAGCCGCTCCATGACAAATCGGGCCAGGTTGATCGGGACCGCGAAGCCCACGCCCTGGTTGCCGCCGCTGCGACTCAGGATGGCCGTGTTAATGCCCACCAGCCGGCCCTCCGCGTCCACCAGCGCTCCGCCCGAGTTGCCCGGATTGATCGAGGCATCGGTCTGGATGAAGTCCTCGTAGTCCACGATGCCCATGCCGCCTCGCCCTTTGCCACTGACGATGCCCGAGGTGACGGTTTGCCCGACGCCGAACGGGTTGCCGATCGCCAGCACGAAATCGCCCACCTCGACCGTGTCGCTATCGGTGATGGTGATGGCCGGCAGTTTCTTGCCCTCCACCTTGAGCACGGCGATATCGGTCTGCGGATCCGTGCCAACGACCCTCGCCTCGAGCACGGTCTTCTCATCGGCAAGAGCGACTTTGATTTCCTCCGCGCCGTCCACGACATGGTTATTGGTAAGGATGTAGCCGTCCTCGGTGACAACGACGCCCGACCCGAGGCTTTGTTCACGGCGCTCGCGGGGAACGCTCTCGAACGGAGTGCCGAAGAACTGCCGGAAGAAGGGGTCATCGAAGAAAGGTATCATGCGCGGCAGGTCTCGGACCTTCTTGGTGGTGTAAATGTTGACCACGCTGGGCGAGACCTTCTTCACAATCGGGGCAAGGCTCGTGGCAGCCTTGACCTGGGGCGACAGGGCTCTCTCTTGAAGATTCAAGGCGGGCACGGCGGCCGCGCCAAGCTGCACCGCGAGGCAGCTGGCGCCCGCAACCGCCGCGCCGCAAATCAATCGAAGGATTCGTCGGGTGTTCATGTTGGGAAGGACGGAAATGACTTTGGTTTCGCAGCGGCCCGCTCTCCTTTCGCCGGAAACGTTGGCGGAGGGATGCCGGGTCCGATTTGTGTCACCGCCCGCCGCAGACCCCAAGCTTCGCCGCCGGCGGCGAAAGCCCGGCGGCGAAGCCGGGGCCATCCGCTTCAGGCGGCTGCCGTGTGATCCTGCGTCTGGGGCGGCACGCTGTTCTCACTGCCGGGGCGGTCGTCGCAGCAACTGCGGCGCCCCCCCCGCTTGAACCAGTTTCGAACGGTGTTCCACCACTTCAGCAAGGGGCCGCCAGTTCCGGTGTTGCTGTTGGTATTGGTTGTTTCTGCCATAACTTCAAGTCGTCGAGAACATGAGAGCACGACCTGCTTGGTAACGCCGGGACGGGCTCCGCTCGCTGCCGAACATTGCCGGCCACCTGCTCGCCACCGTTCTTGGATGGGTGACGGCACAATCAGCCCGGACCGGCATCACCGGGAGGGCAAAAGGCGGCCCTCCCGCCCCCGGGAAGGCAGGTCAACTGACTTTGACTTCGATTTGTTTCGGACGCGCCTTCTCGCTCTTGGCGAGATGCACCTTCAGCACGCCATCCTTGAACTCCGCGTTGACCTTGCTCTCCTCCGCGTCGTCCGGGATGGAGAAGCTGCGCTCAAACCGACCGTAGTAACGCTCCACCCGGTGGACCTTGCGTCCCTTCTCCTCTTTTTCGGCCTTGCGTTCACCCGAGATGGTGAGCGTTCCGCCCTCCACGGTGACTTTCACCGCGTCCTTGGGAACTTCGGGCAGTTCAACTTTGATGAGGTATTCCTTGTCATCCTCAATGATGTCCACGGCCGGGACCTATTCGGGCACCGTCATGTTCTCTTCGTCCGTGGTCAATGAGCCGCGACGATAGGGCGCCAAGTCAAAGACTGAAGCCAGGCGCCGCTGCAACTCCTCCATTTCTCGGAACGGATTCCAACGTGTCACTGCGTTCATCGTGTTCTGTCTTTCACTCGGCGGAATCCTCTTTCAGCCACCAATTCCTCCGCCAGCCAGACTCAGTGGCTGGCCCGGCGTCAACCCCGACGTGCCCCAACTCCACCACCGGGTGCCGAGCGTCTGAGTCGAGGAACAGACCTCGTGCCAGAGTGTCCGCCCTGCACAAAGGTCTCATATCGAGCCACATCGGAGAATCCTCCCGCGCTTGTCACGGGAGAAGGTTTGTGTCATGCCGGCTCGGCGCGAGACAGGATGACTCCGATTCGTGGCACGGGTTCAAGGCATGACTTCGGATGGGACAGTGGGGTGGCAGGCGATCCGCAGGACCGCTGCGAATACTCAGACACACGAGTCGGCCTCCTAAGGAACGGTGAACGCCGACCGACGGGACAAAGGGTAAAAACAGCGCGGGCGAGCGCGCCCAACAGCCCGCTCGCCCGCGTGGAATCAGCGACAGTGTCGCTCGACAATCTGCCGCCGCCGCTCGGTTAGTTGACTTTCACTTCGATCTGCTTTGGCCGGGCGGCTTCGCTCTTGGCCACCTGAACCTTGAGCACGCCATCCTTGAACGTGGCCGACACCTTGCTCGCGTCGGCGTCGTCAGGCAGCGTGAAACTGCGCAGGAAGCTGCCATAGGAACGTTCCACTCGATGGTACCTGCGGCCTTTCTCCTCTTTCTCGAATTGACGTTCGCCAGAGATTGTCAGGACACCATTCTCCACCGTCACTTTGACGTCCTGCTTCTTGACCTCCGGCAGTTCAGCCGAGATCAGGTAGCCATTGTCGTCTTCAGTGATGTCCACCAAGGGAGCCCACTGAGCCACCGTGATGGACTCCTGCCCTTCACCCCGTCGCGCGGGCGACAGGTTGAAGGCGTTCCAGATTCGATTCTGCAATTCTTCCATTTCCCGGAAGGGGTTCCAACGAGCTAAAGCGTTCATCGTCGTCTCCTTTCTTCGGCGGAACTTGGTTCCGGTAGCCGGGCGGGGCCGCCGCTTCCCGCTCGATACCCTTGTTGGAGGTTCTCCGAACCGACCCGGAGAACCGACACTTCAGACAACAACAGGGCTCATGCCAGCGACATTGCAATCCCAAGTGGTTGAAAATTAGCCATTTGCTTCTTGGCGGGATGCGCCACAGAGTCATTTAGACACACTAGGCGGCGCCCTCAGTGTGGCGCCATTATGACTCTATTGCGTTGACCGGACGGTAGGCACCGGTACCCATCTCCTCTCCCCCAGCCCCAACTCGGCCGGGCACGACAAACGACAATCCTGGATGAATTCGGGCTGCACTCCGGCAGCTATACTGCTAGTGAAGAGCGCATGACGATTCCGCTGTCGCATTCCCTGTTGAATCGGTGGCTGGGGGCTTGGCTTCTGGCGGGGGCGTTTGTGACCGCCCGGGGTGCCACCGTCGTCGCCGAGGATGATCCGTGGCGGTTCTTCAAAGGGCTGCGCGAAGCCTCGTCGCCGAACCGGGCGGCATGGCGATCTCCAGAATTCGATGATTCGGCATGGGAGGTGGGACGCGGACCCTTCTTCTACGAACTGGGCACGGGCTATTTCGGCAATACGGAGCTGACTGACATGAATGGCCGCTACACGTGCGTGTTCCTCCGGCGGGCGTTCGACGTGGCCAATCCCGCCGCCTTCACCAGCCTGACGCTCGATATTCGAAGCGACGACGGCTGCGTGGTGTGGCTGAACGGGCAGGAGGTGGCCCGCGTGAACATGCCGGACGGGGAACCGGCGTATAACGGAACCTCCCTGCCAGCCGCCGGCGATCCGAACGTCGTCTCGTTCGACGTGTCCAATCCCCCGTCTCTCCTGCGGGCGGGCAGGAACGTGCTCGCCATTCAGGCGTTCAACGCCTCGCTTGCCGGCAGCTCCGACTTCCTGATTGCTGCCACTTTGACGAGTCCGGTGGACCTTTCCCCGCCCCAAATGACCGAGGTTTTCCCTCCACGCGACTCGGTGGTTCGCGAGCTGACGCAAATCGAAGTCGTCTTCAACGAGCCCGTTACCGGCGTGGATGCCGCCGATCTGCTGATCAACCATCGCGCGGCTGATAGCGTCGAAGCCTTCTCTCCCCGGAATTTCGGCTTTCGGTTTCCCGAGCCGCCGACCGGCAAGGTGCAGGTCGCTTGGTCGCCCGCGCATGGCATCACCGACCTGGCCCCCAGCCGAAACCCGTTTGCGGGCGGAGCATGGTCCTACACCCTCGACAAGTCGCCCCGGAAAGCCAACGTCGTGATTTCCGAGTTCCTCGCGGACAACAAGCAAGGGATCCGCGACGACTTCGCCGAGCGATCCGACTGGATCGAGTTGTTCAATCTCGAGACCACGCCGGTGGATCTCACCGGGTGGTTCCTGACCGACGATTCCGCCGCGCTCACCAAATGGCGATTCCCCGCCGTGACCATCCCCGCCGGCGGGTATCTGCTGGTATGGGCCTCCGGCCGGGACCTCACCGCCCCGGCGCGGCCCTTGCACACGAATTTCCGGCTCGGCACCAAGGGCGAATACCTTGCGCTGCTGGACGCGCAGACCAACGTCGCATCAGCCTTCGCGCCGCAGTATCCCGCGCAGTTGCCGGATGTCTCCTACGGGCGCGTCCCCGGCAATCCCGACGTGACGGGTTACTTCCCCACCCCAACGCCCGGCGCCCGCAACGGCGACTCCGGACCGGGTTTCGCGCCGGCGCCAGAATTCTCGGTGGCCGGCGGCTATTTCACCAACGCGCCGGTTGTCCTGACGCTCAGCGCCCCCTCCGGCGTCGTCCGTTACACGACCAACGGCACGATTCCGACGGGAACCTCCCCGGTGGCGACCGAGCCGCTACAGTTCAACGCGAGCACCGTGGTTCACGCCCGGGTGTTCCAGGCCGGCCTGCTCCCGGGGCCGGTCGTGGTGCATGCCTACCTGATCGCGGGCAACGGTGTTCCCAGCTTCTCTTCCAATTTGCCGGTCTTGGTCATTCACACGTCGGGCCGCGGGATACCGCAAGATTCGCGCGTGCCCGTCCACGTGACGGCGTTTGAAACGTTTCGCGGCCGGATGCGTTTCGACCGCACACCGGCTCTCACCACCAAGGCGCAAATGGAGATCCGCGGGCAGTCATCGGTGGGCTTCCCGAAAAAATCGTACAACTTGGAGTTGAACGATCCGTATGGGAACGATGAAGAGCATCCGCTGCTGGGGCTGCCCAAGGAATCCGATTGGGTGCTGTACGCCCCCTACACGGACAAGCCGCTGATCCACAATTTCCTCGCCTACGAACTTCACCGTGAGATGGGACACTGGGCGCCGCGCTGCCGGTTCATCGAGTTGTTCATAGACACCTCCGGCCGTCTGGACTACGGCGCGGACTACCAAGGCGTGTACATCCTCATGGAGAAGATCAAGGTGGACAAGAACCGGGTGGACATCGCCCGCCTGACTCCTTACGCCACCACCGAGCCGGACATCACGGGCGGCTATATGATCAAGAAAGACAAGGACAGTCCCGGCGACCGCGGTTTCAGTACCACAGGATCGCCCTCCCTTGGTTTCAGCGGCCAATACCTCAAGTACCACGAACCCAAGCCCCGTGAGATCATGCCTGCGCAAGAGACTTGGATCCGGACCTACCTGAATCGCTTCGAGAGCGCCCTGTACGCCGCCAACTGGCTGACCCGCACCGGCACCAATCACTACAGCGCGTTCATTGATGTGGACTCATTCGTGGACAACCACTGGATCGTCGAGTTCGCGAAGCAGATTGATGGCTATCGTCTGAGCAACTACCTGCACAAGGACCGGGGTGGCAAGTTGAAGATGGATCCGATCTGGGACTGGAACCTCAGCTTTGGCAACGCCGACTATCTCGACGGCGCGATCACTTCCGGCTGGTACTACTCGCTCATAGACGAAAACGCCCACATCTGGCTGCGGCGCCTCATCCACGGCACGCCTTGGGCCGGCGGAACCGCGGGCGATCCCGATTTCAACCAGCGCATCGCCGACCGCTGGAGTGAACTTCGCACCAACCTTTTCGCCGCCGACCGCGTCCTCGCGCGGATTGACGAGTTGGCCGCCCTGCTCGACGAAGCGCAGGTGCGTGAGTTCAAGCGCTGGCCACGACTGGGACAATACGTGTGGCCCAATCCGCCGATCTACTCCACGCCCACCACCTATGCCGGCGTGGTGGCCGCGATGAAGAACTGGATTCGCGGACGCTACAACTGGATCGAGAGCCAGTTCTTCATCCCCCCGACCTTCAGCCGCTCGGGCGGTGGCGTCTCTCCCGGTTTTCCCCTCACCCTCGGGGGTGCTGGCGGCACGATCTATTACACCACGGACGGCACCGACCCGCGCGCGCCCGGCGGGGGCATCGCCCCGCAGGCGAGAGCCTACGCTTCCGCCATCGCCCTGGGAGACACCAGCCGCGTGGTCGCACGGGTCCGCAGCGGCACGCGCTGGAGTGGCCCGGCGGCCGCCACGTTTGTGGTGGACCTCCCGAAGCTGGAGATCACCGAGCTCATGTTTCAGCCGGCGGCAGGCGACGCGGCGGACCCCTACGAGCGGGGCGAATACGAGTTTATCGAGTTGCACAACACGGGCAAGACTCCCCTGGACCTGCGCGGCTTCGAATTCACCGAAGGCGTTCGGTTTTCTTACGC
>CALBCO010000109.1 GCA_937927265.1 uncultured Verrucomicrobiae bacterium
CGCCGAAAAAAAGGTGTCACCAAGGAAATCATTGTCAACGCTGAAGCATTGGAAAATCGCGTCGCGGTATTGGAAGATGGCCAACTCGAAGAGTTCACGATCGAAAGAACGACCGAAAAACGGATCGTCGCCAGCATCTTCAAGGGCAAAATCAAGAATCTCGAACCCGGCCTGAAAGCCGCGTTCGTGGACATTGGCTTCGAGAAGAACGCGTTCCTGCACTACTGGGACATCATCCCGGAGTCGCTGGCCGAACGCGTGGATTTGGTGGAAACGGCGGGAGCGGACAAGCTGCCAGCCAAGAAAATCAGCCAGAATGACATCCCCAAGCTCTACCCTCCCGGCTCGGAAGTGATTGTTCAGGTCGTCAAAGGCCCCATTGGCACCAAAGGTCCCCGCATCACCAGCAACATCAGCATTCCGGGCCGCTACCTGGTGCTTCTGCCGAACAATCCACAACGGGGCATCTCACGCAAGATTGAAAACGAGAAGGAACGTCAACGGCTCAAACAAATCGTTCGCGATCTGAAATTGCCGGAGGGCATGGGGGTGATCGTCCGCACCGTGGGTGAAAACCAGAAAAAACGCTACTTCATTCGCGACTTGGAAATCCTTCTGCGCACGTGGAAACAAGTCGAAGAAAAGATCAAGACCCAACCTGCGCCGAGTTGTGTCTTTCAGGAACCAGACCTGATTGAGCGCACGGTGCGCGATTTCCTGACCGAGGAAGTGGACCGGATCGTCGTGGACAACGAGGAAGCCTACCAACGCATCCGCGACATGATCGGCCAGATCAGCCGCTTCTCGCGCGGCAAGGTCAAACTCTACACTGATCCGACCCCGATCTTCACCAAGTTTAACGTCGAACGCCAGATTGAAAACGCCTTCCGCCGCCAAGTCTGGCTCAAAAGCGGTGGCTACATCTGCATTGATGAGACCGAGGCGCTTGTGGCGATTGACGTCAACACCGGCCGCCACAAATCGCAAAAAGACCTCGACACCACGATCCTTCAAACCAACCTTGAAGCCGCCGAGGAAATCTGCCGGCAACTTCGCCTGCGCAACATTGGCGGCTTGATCGTCATTGACTTCATTGACATGCGCAACCGCGCCGACCAACAAAAAGTCACCCAGAAAATGCGCGACGGAGTTAAACGCGACAAAGCCAAGACCCGGATCCTCCCCATCTCCCATCTTGGCTTGATGGAAATGACTCGCCAACGGCACAGCGAAAGCATGGCGAGCGCCGTTTATGAAGATTGCCCCTACTGCAAAGGCAAGGGCCTCGTCAAAAGCTCGCTCTCCATGTCTGTGGAAATTCAGCGCAAAATCAGCGAGACGCTCCGCAAACTCAAGCAAGAAGGCCGCACCGAAACGCCCCAATTGCGCATCTACGTCCACCCTGAAGTCCTCAACCGGTTGCGCACGGAGGATGAAGAATTACTCATCGCGCTCGAACAAAAACTCCACGGCAAACTCAGTTTCCGTGCCGACCCGTCGTTCCATTTTGAACAGTTCAAAATCACCGATACCTTGAGTGGGAAGGAACTCGCATGAACCACGGCAAACAATGGCAGCACGCGGCTTGGCTGGCACTCGTCTTGGCCGGAATGGCTCGCGCCGGCCCGCCCGCCACCGTCATCGAGCCACCCGCTTCCAGCTTCGACACCTTTGCCCAGTTGGCCGAGTTTCTCGACACCGTCCAGCGGCACTACGCCGCACTCGACCGGCTAAAACCGTCCGCGCCGACCACTGCCTTGTTGCGGGCCTTCCTGCACGCTCTCGATCCCGAAGCGTCGCTACTGACCCCGGCGGAGGTCGCCGCGCTGTCGCATCCGGGCGTGGGTCTTGCGCTCACGGTCCGCGATGGCTATCCGACGATTCTCAGTCCTCGCGACGGCACTCCCGCGCAACGGGCGGGCCTGTTGCCGGGCGAGAAAATCACCGGCCTCAATGGCCAACCCGTGCTCGGCTTGAGTCCATGCGAAGTGATGGCTCGACTTTGCGACCCCACCGCCACCAACCTGACGCTCAACATCTTCGATCCTGTCGCGCGCCAACACCGCACAATCGCGTTGACTCCCGCGCCCCCCCCCCGCTTCCAGCGCGGATCATCTTTATCGCCGACGGCATTGGTTACTACCGGCTGGCGGAGATCACGCCTGCAGCGGTCGAACAACTAAGCCGAATCCTCATGACCCCCGCCCTCGCTCCGACCAAAGGGCTGATTCTCGATCTTCGCAACAACCCGGGCGGCGCCCTCGACGCCACAGTCGCTCTCGCCGGGTTGTTCCTCCCCGAACAGACCACGGTCGTGACGCTCACGTTCCCCACGGCCACCCAACGCGCCTCGTTGACGACGCGCAACCCGCGACCGTTGTCCGTGCCGCTCGTGTTGTTGGTCAACAATGGCACCGCCGCTGCAGCGGAAGTGCTGGCCGCCGCCCTGCGCGATCACCAGCGGGCCTGGCTCGTTGGCATCGCCACCGCTGGCGTGGGACGATTTTTCAGCCGGTTCGGATTGGCGACCGGCAATGTGGCCGACCTGCCGGCGGCTTACTTTGACCCGCCCGGCAACCAGCGGTTCGACCAGACCGGCCTTACGCCCCACCAAGCGGTGCCGCTGCCCCGCGAAACCGAGCGGGCGTTTGCCACAACCGGCTACGGCTCTTTCAACTGGGCAACCGATCGCGCCCGCATCCTCGCCACTGACCGCCAACTCACGGCCGCGCTGGAGCGACTCACCCGCCCATGAATTCACTGCGATCTTGGCTGCCCCGCGACGCGCTGGTCGTGTTGTTCTTGACTGCGCTTGCCGTCACCGTTTTTTTCCTCCTCCCCCGCGACCGCCGACACGCGCTGATGCGTGAAGATGGCTTGGTGCAACGCGCCAGCGTAATGCTCTTGGCCGCAAGCACCGGGTACTGCGGCTGGCGCGGCGTCCGAGCCACCACCGGCGGCGGCGACTGGTGGCTGGCGGCACTGGTGTTCGCGGGATTGTGCCTGCGCGAACTGGATTGCCAGAAACGGTTCACAGACAAGTCATTTGACAACATCATGTTTTTCAAGAACCCTCACATTGCAACCCAAACAAAAGTGATCGTCGTGGCGGCGGTCTTGCCCTTTGCGTTGGCGTTGAGCCGCATCCTGTGGCGAGCGCTCCGGCAACTCCGCCACGCTCGCCGCAACCGGCTGCCGTGGCTCGCCTATGCGTTCTGGGCCGTTGCGATGCTCGGGCTATCATTGCAGGCTGAAAAATGGAACTGGGTGCACCTGGAAGAGCTTGGCGAATTGAGTTTTGCCGTCCTGTTACTGCTGCTCGCGCGCTTCCTGCCGAAGGAAACGACCAATTATGAACGAATCCAAACTCATTGACTTGTTGACCGCCGTCCGCCAAGGCCGACAATCGGTGGCCGGCGCCGTGCGCCGGCTGAAGTCGCTCCACATCCACGACCTTGATTTTGCGCGCGTGGACGGCCACCGGTCGCTGCGCAAAGGCTTCCCGGAGGTGATCTACTGCGAAGGCAAAACGCCCGCGCAGGTCGCCGCGATTGCCGGCAAGATTCTCCAACACAACGACAACCTGCTCGCCACCCGCGCCGACCGGCCGACCTACCGGGCCGTCAAACGCGCGTTTCCCCGCGCGAAATATCACGAAGCAGCCCGCGCCATCACCGTTGTCCGCCAACCGCTTCCCAAGCGGGCCGGCACCATCGCCGTCCTCTGCGCCGGCACGACCGACATCTCCGTTGCCGAAGAAGCCGCTGTCACCGCCGACATCATGGGCAACCGGGTGAAAAAATACTACGACATCGGCATTGCCGGCCTGCATCGGCTGCTGGCCGTCAACGAAGAACTCCTCGACGCCAACGTCCTCATCGTCTGTGCCGGCATGGAAGGCGCGCTGCCGAGCGTCGTCGGCGGTCTCGTGGACAAGCCGGTCATCGCTGTGCCGACGAGTGTGGGCTACGGCGCGAGCTTCGGCGGCATCGCCGCGCTCTTGGCGATGCTCAACTCCTGCGCCAGTGGTGTCACCGTCGTCAACATCAACAACGGCTTCGGCGCCGGCTACGCGGCGAGTCTGATCAACAACTTAGCCACAGATGGACGCTGATAGACACTGAACAGTTGGCATTTATGAGCATCCGTGTAAATCTGTGGCGGTCATGAAACTTCTCTACCTTGATTGTTTTGCCGGCATCAGCGGCGACATGCTGCTGGGCGCGCTGCTGGATCTCGGCATATCCGAAGACACGCTGCGGATGCAACTCGTGAAGCTAAAGTTGCCGGGGTACTCGATTTCGACGAGGCGTCTGGTAAAGCAGAACATCGCGGCAACAAAGTTTGAGTGCGAGCAAGAACACGAGCATGAACACGAACATCGGAGCTACACCGAGATTGCCAGGATGATCGCCGACAGCGGGTTGTCGGAAAACGTGAAGCACCGAGCGGTCAGCGTGTTCCGCCGTCTCGGCGAAGTGGAGGCGAGGATTCATGGCGTGCCGCTGGAAAAGATTCATTTCCACGAAATCGGCGCGGTGGATTCCATCGTGGACATCGTTGGCGTGTGCATCGCGTTGGAGTTGCTCGGCGTGGGCCACGTGCAGGCGGCCCCCCCACCACTCGGTTCGGGGTTTGTGGAAACGGAGCACGGAAAGTTTCCGGTACCGGCGCCGGCCACACTGGAATTACTCCAAGGCGTGCCGGTGCAGTCTTCCAACGAGCCGGTGGAGCTTGTGACGCCGACCGGGGCGGCGTTGTTGGCGGAGTTTTGTACCCGGTATGGCCCGCTTCCGGCAATGACCGTGGAGAAGATTGGTTACGGCGCCGGCACGCACAATTTGAAACAGACGCCCAATGTGCTACGGGCGGTGCTCGGGGAGATGAACGACGGCCCGGCGTCCGATACCGTGACCGTGATCGAAACAAACTTTGATGACATGAACCCGCAACTGTTTGGCGACGTGATGGACCGTCTGCTGGTGAACGGCGCGCGGGATGTGTTTCTGACGCCGGTGCAAATGAAGAAGAACCGGCCGGGGACGTTGTTGACGGTGATTTGTGAGCCGGGCGATGCGGACCGGTTCGCGGAGTTGGTGCTGACGCACACGACCACGTTCGGCGTGCGCATCCACGAAGCGCGGCGGCTCAAGCTCGACCGCGAAATTCGGCAGGTGCCGACAAAGTTCGGTGACATTCCGGTGAAGATCGGGCGGCGGGCCGGTCACATTCTGACCCGCTCGCCCGAATATGACTCGTGCCGGCGGGCGGCGGCGCAGTATCATGTCGCCGTGAAAGAAGTCTATCAGGCGGCCCAACGCGCCGCGGAGGAACTGACATGATTGACAAGGATTTGCTCGAAATACTGGCGTGTCCGAAGTGCAAGCAACCGGTCCGCGAGGAAGGCAACCAGTTGATCTGCACAAACCCACAATGTGGGCTGCGCTACCCCATCCGCGACGGCATTCCGGTGATGTTGATTGACGAAGCGGAAAAACCTAACGGCCAATGACTCGACCCACTCTGTCCGTGATCATCCCGGCTTGGAACGAGGAGAAGACTGTGGGCCGGGCCATCGCCTCGTTGCAGCGCGCCGCCGAGGTCTACCGGCAACAGCGCGGGGGCGAGACGGAAATCATCGTCGTGGATAACAACAGTTCCGACCGGACGGCGGAAGTGGCGCGTCAAGCCGGGGCCACGGTGGTCTTCGAGCCGGTCAACAACATCGGCAAGGCCCGTAATGCCGGAGCGAAAGCCGCCCGTGGCCAATACATCGCATTCTGCGATGCCGACAACGAGGTGACCGAGAATCTGCTCGTCCTGATTCACGATCATCTCGAAGACCCCAAGATCGTCGGCGGCGGCACGTGGATCGAGCCGGCCCGGCGCAACCTGAAAATCAATTTCTTCTATTTCTGTTGGGGCATCTATGTCCGGTGCAGCGGGGTCGGCGTGGGAATGATGCACTGCCGAAAGGCGGACTTTGAATCGTTCGGCGGATTCGATGAGACAATCTACGCCGCCGAGGATGTGCAACTGGCCTACGACCTCAAGAAACTCGGCCAACCACGCGGACAGAAGTTCGAACTGATCAGGGACGGCTGGATTATCACCTCCACGCGCAAGATTGATCAGACGCCTTTGTTCACGATGCTCGCCAAGTTGATCGGTTTCAGTTTTGGATTGCAGAAGAAGATTCGCAGCAAGGAATACTGCGAGCATTGGTACGATAAAGCCGCCCGATAACGGCCGTCAGTGGCCGCGCACTTTGTCCACCAATTTGCCGGCCTGGCGTTGGAGTTGGGTTTTCAACCGGCGCGCCCAGACGAAGTCTGCCGCCAGGATGCTCAAGCCAAGAAAGACGACAATAAACCCTGGCCCCGGCACCCCCGGCAACATGAGAAATAACCCCGCGAGCACCACCACCACGCCCGCCGTGATGCGCACGGCGCGTTTGCCGTGATGCAGCAGCCAGTTCAAAATTGGCGTGCCCTTTTTTCCCATGCAAACTTGCCCTTGATGTGCTGGAGGAAATACTTGCCGGGCGACGGTGTGGTCAGCAGCGATTCATAAACCGCCGCCGGTACCGAAAAATACCGGTAGACGCCGGTGGTGTGAAACTCGATCTCGAGCGTTTGGCTGGCCGCATCGTAGCCAATGCTGGCGATGTCGCTGGAAGGCACTTTCTGACGAACAATCTCACTCATGGTATGAGGAAATCCACTTTGGCGGTCAGCTCCGGAGTCAGGAACGAGTCGGGATTCTGAATTTGGACTTTGACCTGCAATGTCCCCTTCTGCCGGTTGGCCTCAGGCGCAATTTCTGTGACGTAGCCTTGATAGACTTTGTCCGGGTAGGCTTCCGGGCTGATGCGGCAGGGTTGTTGCAACCGGACCTTGGCAATATCGGCTTCGTTTAAGTCAATCTCGACCTGCAAATCGGTCAGGTCAGCGAGTGACACAAAGGCCGTGCTCGGCCCCCGCCCGCCGCCGTAGCTCACCGGGGTCACGAGTTCATTGGGATCGACCAATTTCTCTAAAATTGTCCCGGTAATTGGCGCGCGAATGGTGCACCAATCCCAATAGGTCTGCGCCAGCGCCAACTGCCCCTTGGCGATCATCAACTCCGCGGCTGCCGCGTCGCGGGCTCGGCGCGCCTCATCGAGCGCGCGGACGCTGTCCACGTCGCGCTTGGCCAGTTCGGTTTGCCGTTGCAAATTCAACTCGGCATTGGTGAGGTTCGCCTCCACCAACGCCACCCGGCCTTGCGCTTCCATGACCCGGGCTTGAAACTCGCGATCCTCCAACTTCACAATGATGTCGTCTTTGTTGACCCGGTCGCCTTTTTTGACTCCGATCCACACAACGGTACCTTGGAACTTCGGGCTGATCTCAATGCGCTCGCGCGGAATGATGTAGCCACTCACGGTTAGCGCCACATCGCCCGGTTGGGGCGGGGTGGTGACCAAAGTGACGGCCGCCAGTGGTTGGACGGGCCGGCGGGTGAGTGGTTGCCGATCCCCCCGGCGCGTGTGGGAAAACGCCACCAGCCCCGCCACGAGCAGCAGAACGACCACGATGAGGATTGTCTGCACGCCGCCGTTGGGGCGTTTTTTCTTCGGCTCGGGTATCCGCAACTGGTGCAATTTGGAATCGGCTTCGCTCATGGGCACATCATCCTCAAACGGCGCGCAGGGCGTCAAGCACGGGTTTGCGCGCGGCGAGCCGAGCCGGCAGCAGCCCGCCCAGCACGCCCATGAGCAGCGCAAAGCCCAGCCCCTTCGCCAGCAGTTCGCCCGTGATCCGGAATTCAAAGGCCACCTCGGCAAACGTGGTCCAACTAAACGTACCCGTCGCCACGCCGTTGAGCGGCAACGAAAGCAAGCACCCCACCACCCCGCCGCCGAGCGCCAACAACACCGATTCGATCAGGAAACATGCGTAGATGTCGCGCCGACGGAAGCCCAAAACGCATAACGTCCCGATCTCGCGCGTGCGCGCCCCCACTGCGGCGTACATCGTGTTCATTGCCGAAAACGCCGCGCCGATGCTCATGATCGTCGCCAGGAATGTCCCGACGAACTGGATCGGCCCGGCCATTTTGGTCTGGTCGCGGAAGTATTCCGTCTCCGGCAAGACGCGGACTTGCAGCAATGGATCCTGTTCCATTCGCCGCGCCAGCGCGGCCCCTGCCGCCGTGCTGACCGGCCGCAGCAAGATTGAACCGTAGAAATTCCGGTTGAACTCTTTGCGGGCCTCGTCGGCATCCACCCAGATTTCCGATTCGTAGGCGGTCTTGGCGGCGTCGAACGTGCCGACCACATGCCAGGTGGTCTTACCGGTGCGGAAACTTTGGCCGACCCGGCAGTTGGCGAACCGCTCAGCGATCTTGCGGCTGACCACGCACTCGCGCAGACTGGGCTGAAACCACCGGCCCTCGACCAGCCGCACATTGGGGCGCAACGCCAGCGCCACCGGCCCCACCCCGCGCACCACGACGTTGGCCGTGCCCCTGTGATCAATACGGTCAATGGTGGCCAGCACGACAATCTCCGCCGAGGCCAATGGCTCGCCTTGCTCATTGCGAGCGATGCCGTCGAGATAACGGATGCGGCGAACTTCGTTCCGGGTGATCTGGCTGGTGGTGTCGGCGGTGGAGCCGCGGCGCAACACGAGCAAGTTGCGCTCATCACCAGTGCTGACATACGTTGCCTTCAGCCCCCGCGCCAACGCCATCACCATCACAAACACCGCCACCACCAGCGCGATGCCCAGCATCGTCGCCAGCGTCAGCCGCCACCGGACGCGCAGGTTGCGGAGGTTGTATTTAAGCGGGATCGCCATCAATCCAACTCCTTCAGTCCCCCGACTACGCTGGCGCGAATGCTCGTGTAGGCTGGCAATAGACAACTCACCACGCCCAGCCCCGCCGCCACCAACAGGCCGGTCACAATGATGTGCGGTGTCACGTCGAACTTGATGAACACGCCGCGCGACAACGAGTACATGTCCACCTGATCAAACAACAGACGCGCGCCGAGGCAACCGAACAGTCCCCCGGCCACGGCCAAGCCGAACGATTCGGCCAAAATCACGCCGCATACCTGCCGGCCATCGAACCCGAGGGCCTTGAGAATGGCAATCTCGCGGGACCGTTCGCGGATGGACATGCTCATGGTGCTCGCCGTCACCAGAATCAGCGTGAATACAATGACCGAGGAGATCGAGCCGATCAGCAGTTTGATGTTGCCAAACATCGAGATAAAGCCCAACTGAAATGCCCTCTCTGTTTCGGTCTTGGTCTCGGCGTTGGTGTTGCGAAACGCCGCGTCAATTCGTTCCATCAACCCGGGAATGACGTCCGGCTCGGTTACCTTGACCCAAAAGGTGCCGACCAACCCCCGTTTACCCAACAACTCATCGAGGTATTCATGATGGAAAAACAGATTCGTCTCGTCTAACCCGCCGTAGTACACACCGCGGATGACCAACTCCAAATCCACCGGCCAAATCGTGCCGCGCAACGTGATCCGGTCCCCCACCTTCCACCCAAACCGTTGCATCGTTTTCGAGCCAACCACACACGCCGTCTTTTCCTTGATGAACACCTCGCGTTGGAGCGGGTCAATGGACGACTCGGCAAAAATCGGAAACAACTTCTCTGCGTCCACGCCGAATTGCGGAAAGAAATTGCGTTCATCCTTATAGATGCCGCCGAACCAAGTCAACTTCATGCAATACGCCACGCCCGGCATTCGTTCGATGCGGGACTGATATTTCTCCGGCAGCACCTCCCCCAACGACACCTTGTGGCGCACCACAATCCGCAAAGCCGCTTCCTCCGAGGTGGCCGGCTGCGTCAACTCCCGTAGCGCCGTCTGCAACGTCACGAAGAGAAACAAACTCAGCGCCACACTGAGCACGGTGAGCAGCATCCGCCGCTTGTTGCGCAACGCATTGCGCAAAATAAACCCGTGAATGGTCATCGATGTTGTCCGTTACCGTTCAACAACTCGCCCTTCTCCAAGTGTACCGTACGCTTCGCGAAGGCAGCCGCTTTCGGATCGTGCGTGACCATGATCACGGTCTTACCGGCGGTGCGATTAAAGGTCTGCAACAGCGTCAACACCTCCGTAGCCGCGTGCGCATCGAGGTTGCCGGTCGGTTCGTCAGCAATCAGCAATGTGGGATCCGTCACCAGCGCCCGGGCAAGGGCAACCCGCTGCTCCTGGCCGCCGGACAACTGCCGGGGCAAATGGTGCATGCGGTCGGCCAGCCCGACCAATTCCAGTGCGGCCTCAACATGTTGTCGCCGCTCGCGGGCCGATAAACGCGTCAACAACAGCGGCAATTCCACATTCTCAAACGCCGTCAATACAGGAATCAGATTGAAGGTTTGAAACACAAACCCGATGTGCCGGTTGCGCCATTCCGCCAGTGCACTGTGATTCAACTCGGCCACATTCGTCTCGCCGACGAAACAGCGGCCACTCGTGGGCTGGTCCACCCCGGCAATGATGTGCAGCAACGTGCTTTTACCGGAGCCGCTCGGCCCCATCAACGCCACAAAATCCTCGGCCGCGATGTTGAGCGACACCCGGTCGAGTGCCGTCACATCAATCTCCCCGTGCCGGTAAACCTTGGTGACTTCCTCAAGCCGCACAATGGCTGGGTTCATAGCGGAGGCAGTTTAGCACATTCTTCCCGCTATTGGAGCGTCAATCCACCCGCAGTGGCCGGCTGCTTGACAAAGGCGCCGCGTACCCAACTTCGAGAAACCGCCGCGCCTCTTCTTCGACGAGGAACGGCGCCGGTGCCCCTGGCACGCACTCCGGCAACACCGTATCCACCGCCAACCCAGCATCCCGCAACGCCATGCCGTAACTGCGAGGGTCGGCCGGTTCGGCCACGCGCAGCCCGACCGCCCGCGCGGCCACCACGTAGAGATCGTCCACCGTCGCGCACTGTTCGAGCCGCCAGCCGTCCAACGGCTCGATGGCGCGTTGACTCAACGCCGTCGCGCAGCTTGACGTACTGCCCGCCACGCCCGATGCCAACTCCATGGCCGTCGCGACCAAACAAGCCAGCCGGGCCTGCGTCACGCAGGTTGTCGAATTGCGAACCGCAGTTGGCCGGCCCGACGGAGGGGCCGGGCGCGGGCGAACGGGGATTTTCCCCGTGGGACGGGCGGCAACCTTCTTCGGCGTCGTGGACGGTGGCGTTGCCTGCAGTTCAAGACATGATTGCGCATCCGCCCATAACTTCTCCGCCCGCAACGCCGCGAATTGAATCTTCAACGCCTCCTGCTCCCGCAACGCCGCGTCATTTTCCGCATCCAAATCGCGCAGGGTTTTCTCCGCCTGTTGCCCCACCGCGAGCACGCCTTGCAATTTCACCAGCCGGTCGCGCAAGCAATCGGCCTGCGCCACTTGTTGGCTCGCCCGTGCTTGTTGTTCCAAGGCCGCCAACCGGTCGAGTTTCTCCTGAATATGTGCCCACTGCGCCGCGACCTCGTTCGTCGCGGGCACCGTGTTGGTCAGGCCGCCGATTGCTGTCAGCGCCACCAGCCAGAGCGCCACGGCCCCGCACCACTGTGTGTTTCGCCCGTGCATGACGCCCAATGTAGTGGCCCCGCGCCAAAGCGCAAGCCGCGACTGCGGCCAGCCGCCCGCGGCCGGTCATGGCTTTCCCGTTGCATTGAGGGGTGTTTGGCGGTATATGAACCGCCCGGATCATTTTATGAGCAAACAGACCAACATGACCAGCACCGCCCGCGACTCGCAACCGACCGAAATGCGTGGCGCGGATATCGTCGTCAAAGCCCTCGAACTGGCCGGCGTCGAAGTGGTATTCGGCTACCCCGGCGGCGCCAGCATGGAAATCCATCAGTCGCTCACCCGATCGAAGAAGATTCGGACCATTCTTCCGCGGCATGAGCAAGGTGAAGTGTTTGCCGCCGGCGGCTACGCCCGCGCGACCGGCAAAGCCGGGGTCTGTCTGGCCACGAGCGGCCCCGGCGCGACGAATCTGGTCACCGGCGTGGCCGACGCGTACATGGACTCGGTCCCCCTCGTTGCCATTACCGGGCAGGTACCGCGCCATATGATCGGCAAAACCGCGTTTCAGGAAACCGACGTATTCGGGTTGGCCGTGCCGATTGTCAAACACAGTTATCTCGTCATGGATGTAGCGGATCTGCCGCGCATCATTCAGGAGGCGTTTTACATTGCCACGACGGGCCGACCGGGACCGGTCTGGATTGATATTCCCAAGGACGTGCAACAATCCCATTGTGTGCCGGTATTCCCCTCCCAGCCGGCCTTGCGAGGGTACGATCCCGTCAAGAAGATTAGCGACGCCACCGTGCGGCAAATCGCTACGCTTATCGAAAAAAGCACGCGACCGGTTATTTACTGCGGCGGCGGGATTATCTCTGCCAACGCCAGCACCGAGTTGCGCGAGTTTGCCGAGAAGACCGGCATCCCTGTCGCCACAACCTTGATGGGCATCGGTGTAATACCCGCCGATCATCCCTTGTCCTTGCGCTGGCTGGGCATGCACGGTACGCTCGTCGCCAACCTGGCGGTGGACCAAGCGGACTTGCTGCTCGCCCTGGGGGTCCGATTCGACGACCGGGTGACCGGCAACGTCAAGGAGTTCGCCAAGCACGGCACGATTGTCCACATTGACGTGGACGCCAGCGAAATCAACAAGAACAAGCCTGTCCACGTGCCGGTCGTCAGCGACATTCGGTATGCGCTCCAACAACTCAACAAGATCGTCAAAACCAAAAACCTCCACGAATGGCATGCCCGCCTTGAGGAGTGGAAAACCAAATATCCATTCCGGTACACGTTGACTGACGAGGTGCTGAAATCCCAATATGTCCGCGAGTTTCTCAAGGGCGACACGAGCGAGATCATCATGCCGCAGTACGTGATTGAGTTGCTCGACGAGTTGACGAAGGGCGATGCGATCATCACCACCGGTGTCGGCCAGCACCAAATGTGGACCGGCCAATACTACAAGTTCAAACACCCGCGCGCCTTCCTCACGTCCGGTGGTCTAGGCGCAATGGGCTTCGGCTATCCTGCCGCGCTCGGCGCGAAAGTGGCCTGCCCGGACAAACAGGTGGTGGACATTGATGGCGACGGCTCTTTCCTGATGAACATCCAAGAACTGGCGACTGCGCACATCGAACGGATCGCCGCCAAAGCCATCATTCTGAACAACCAACACCTCGGCATGGTCGTCCAATGGGAAGACCGCTTTTACCAATCCAACCGCGGTCACACCTACCTCGGCGACCCGCGCAACCCGCATAACGTCTATCCCGACTTCGTTGCCATCGCAAAAGGATTCAACGTCCCCGCCGAGCGCGTCACTCGCAAGAGCGAGTTGCGCCCCGCGCTGGAACGAATGCTCAAATCGAAAGAACCCTACGTGCTCGATGTTGTTGTGCCCTACACCGAACACGTCTTACCAATGATCCCGGCCGGCAAGACCGTCCGCGATATTATCCTCGAAAAAGGCCAGACACCCGAACTGGGAGCGAATCTCGGCTTGTAGGCGTTGGACAACACCTCCCTTGGATATTGCTCGGCGATGCCGCGGATGACGGTATCGGCAGCAACGCCCGTGAATCACATCTCCATTCCAGAACCGCTCCGTGGCGAAGCCCAAAGACGGGTGACCGGACATCACAAGCTGAGCGCGGCAGGGAATCAGCGCTAGCCCCCGCATTGCCCCCAAACCGCTTCTCTCCATGTCCGTCGTTGGCTCCTGGGCATACGCCTGTTGTCCCAACGTTGCCGTCCGAATCTCGGCGCGTCAGCGACGAGCGCCGCCGCCGGTTCTATTCTTTCGGGGAATGCCGCCGTCAATTCGGCTCCTCTTCGCGCCAACGATTCGGCATGAATTTTCTCGCATCGTCCTATTCATTCAAGGGCTGCACCCGCAGATGAAAAATGCGATGCCCACAATCGCCACGGGCGACCTGCCGGGGATCCCGCTCCGCGGGCTGGGCTTCGTATGGATCATCCGCAAAGGCCGCCCTCGGCAGGGTGAAAGACCGTTGTCATGTCATTTCCGCGCGGCTTCCCATCGCAGCGCGACCATGCTGAACGGCGGTAGTTGCAGTTTCCAACCAGTCCCAAAGCCGTTCAGTGTTTCTTCGCGGACTTGCACTTCGGGCGGGTGATCAGATTCGTTGTTCGCGGTGATGCGGTCGGCAGTCAGCCACCAAGCGGTGGCGGTTCCGCCTTTGGCCTGACCGCTGAACTTCAGGGCCACGACATGCGGTTCCCGTGTGTCGAGATTGACAAGTATCAAACCGTGCTGCTGCCGGTCACAAAACGCATAGCTCCATAACACGGGGAAGTTCTCGTAGGTCAAGATCTGATCACGCGCTCCCTCGAACCAGCCGGTCGCGGTAAACGTCGGAGCCGCCCCACTGTGGAGGGTCTCGACGAGGTTGCCTCCAATCACGCGATTGGCGATTTGGGCGGCGAGATACGTGGGTCGGTAACGTTGATCACGGTAATCCAGACCGGGGGTGATCCCCCATAGTTTGACGCCTTCGCGGAAACTGCGTTGGTTGAGGTTGAACAGGCATTGCGTGCGGAGATTAAGTTCCTTCATCATCACCAGTGAATCGTTGATGAGATTTACTCCGCCGCCGATGGATGCGATGTATTTATTGCGAAACTCGATTGGCGCGCCACCATCTTTTACACTCGGCGCCGTGGTATGGTAGTGATGCTCGTAAATTGCCAGTTCGCTGTTGGCAGCCCGGGTCAACTGATAATGCTGTGGCATGATGCCCTCGGGCGCGCAAGCGCGGCGCAGCGTGAAACCAAACACCCACCGAAATAAGGCGTCATCATCCGAAAACATCGCAGCTTGCTGGGCAGTGAGCCGATGGATCAAATACGGCGCGACGGCGAGCCGGTCACCGTTGGGCGTGGCTTGCAACACTTGCTTGGTGACGCCAACGCTGCCGGCTTGCGAGCCAAGCACAAACACCACCGACGGACGGTAATACAGCGATTGTTTACCGAACGTGATCAGGTCTTTCCAGTGGTCAGGCCCGTTGAACGAGCCGGTGGCGTAACCGCTCGGATTCCATGCTTCGTTGCCAAACTCCACGTACACGTTGCGAAACACTTCCGTCCACGGGCGCGGATGACCCAACGCCGCCCGAATTTTCCCGCCACCTACATCGGCCGGTGCGCCGAGGTATTCCATGAACAGTTTGATTTCTTCCGGGTGAATCGTTCCCGGCAAGCAATACCAAGGGTCGGCGCCGATATATTCCGCCAAGACGTAGAAATCATGGAGATTGAAATCGTAACCATTGGCACGATTGCGGCCGCCCCGGGTGAGGTCGGCGAAGTTGCGCGACCAACGAATTCGACGCAGCGGCGGCCGAAGGTTCGTCTCCAGATCGCTGCCGCCCATTTGCAGAAATCGAATGACACCCGGCCGCAACTCGCGCAGCACCTTCACAAAATGATCCCGAAACGGCGTCGGATTCTGATCGTTTTCCTCCTTCCAGATTTCCACATCGTCCACCAACACCTCACCATCACTGGCCACGAACCGGATCGTGAGATGCGAGTTCGGAGCCATATTCTCGATCACCAACGTCAGATCGTGCTTCTCCCATTTCTCGGTGATGGGGACGAAGGGGTTCTGGTCGGCACCCGTTGTGATTTGCAACTTGGGTTGTCCAGCTTTGGCTTTGGTCCAGAAACGAATGTGCCACCGCCCGGTCTGTTCGGCTTGACTGGCCCACATCGGAACGTAGGCGTAATGCGCGGGTTGGTCCGCCCCCTTCAGCCACAACGCCGCGCACCCGAACGAGCCGGGCGGCACGTCGCCAATGTGTGCGGTGTTCGGCAGACTGTTCCAATACGCCGGATTTTCAGTATCCCGGATGCAGCCCTGATCGAGGCGGTCCAGTTCGAGGAGTACGCCGTTGATGCCGCCGGCATTGATCATGGGCGAGCGCGGCACCTCTTTATCAAACCGCAGGTAACACAACTCTCGCTTCTGCGGGTCGACCGGGCAAACTTTCTTTTCGATGTCTTGGATCAGTCCGGTGATCCCCTTGGCCGGGCCGCCGAGAATCGTGTACCGGACCTTGCCTTTCATCGCCTCCCAAGCTTCCGCATCGGGTGGGAACCACACGTACACGCCGTGCTCGTCCTGCAACGGCCCCCAAGTGCACATCCGGTAGCGCACCCCTTCGAAGTTGTCGGCGATGCGGAGCTTGACGATGCTGCTGTCCCAATAATTGTCCGAGCAAATGTTGATCCCCAGCCGAACCGTATCAGCTACCAACTTCTTGTCAGTGATTTCGACCGTTGTGAGTTCCGCAGCCACCGCGGCCGCGATCGCCAGGAACCCGCTGCCTGCCAATATTATTTTCATCGGAGTCATCTCCCGCCTGCGAACATCAGCGACTACGGATCGGTACGCGGATGGGTTTTTACCCATTCCGCCAACGCCCGGTACTTGTGGGGTTGCTCCAGCGGTTGGCCCGTTCGTTCCATACAGCCCCACGCGCCGCGGTCTTTGGCGCCGCCAACGTGCGCGTAGTGACTGAAATGACTGAAATACTTGCTCATCTCGCGCAGGTATTCGTGATACAAATCGTACATCGCCGGGTTGCGATTGATCACTGATGCTTTTTGGATCACATGCTGCCCGCCTTCGTAGGCGATGAGTTTCAATCCCGCTGCAGCGGCGAACTTTTTCAACCCGGCCACCTTCTGGCCCGCTTCCCGGATCGCTTCACGTAACTGGGCCACGGCCTCCGGGGAATTGCCCGACACCTTGTTGCCAAAATAAGGCGCGCTGGCAATCGCGTCGGCTTTCACCCCCCACGGGTTGTGCCGGGCATCCTTCACAACCTCCTGATGTTGCTGTGCCTGGAACGTCGAGCCGCCTTGCAACGCCCACACGCGGACCACTCGTTTCGAGTCCGCGCCCCACACCAGATCGGCCGCACGGAAATTACGGATCGCCGCCCAGGCGTGAAACCGAAACCCATTGCTCCACAATTTGCCGTCGTTGCCGGCCTTGGTTTTTGGGTCAAGGGCCAGTGCCGTCCCCTCCTCCACGCAGTAATGCGCCTGCTGGAACATCCCGTTCCACGTCTCGTTCGAATACTCCAAATACATCTTCAGCCTTGGCTGGAGCGGCTCGCAGGTCTTGACGCCACCGGCTTTGATCAGTTGTTCAGCGGACATCGCGCTCAGCTTGTCGAGCCACGGCGTCAAATCCACATCGCGCATGTCCACCCCCGTTTTCACCAGCAAACACAAGCGCAATGCATAATCGCTGGGCTGATCACCCCTGTGGCGGTTGATGGTCAGATGGGGCGTGCAAACCCACATATCGGCGTTGAGGCGATTGCACAGGTCAATCATCCATTCGTAGGCGACGACCAATTGTTCAGGTGCGTTTTTCTGCGGTCGTTGCATCCACTGTTCACGTGGCGAACCGTTCGTGTAGTCCCAGTCCATAAACCGGAACGAGTGGTAGATGGCGACCTCTTTCAGAAACTGCGGATTCCAGGGATTGTCGCTGATGACGTTTCGCACATCACGGAAACAATCATCCGGTTTGTGCCATTTCAAGTTCCAGAAGTTTGAGCCGAGATCCATCCCCAGCACTGCTGTGGCGGACCACACAACTCCCACAATCAAGGTTATCGTCTTCACCCGTTGTCCTGTTCCGCCAGCGTCAGCCGCCAGCCACGCCCGTGGTATTTCATTTCTATTTTGGTCATGGCTTTGCGTTCCGACTATATAGAGCCTGTCCCACAGGTTGAAAGCGCAAACCGGCCGGGGCGCGGTGCGCAAAAAAACGAGGCAAGCAAAACGTTTTCATAGGCTTGCCCCCACTCGGTGGGGAATATCCTCAGGTGTCATCCTAAAGGAGGTTGACCACCGCTGCCACACCCCCTATCGCACCAATCCGAGCTGCGTCCCGTACTTCCCACCATCGAAGGCAATGTGGATTATTCTGGAGACCGCCGCCAACTCCTGCGCATCGAGAAATTGCCCGTCCACGACGGCGTCGAAACCGATTTTGTCAACGTCAGCCTCGCGTATTGGGCGAAGCAAACCACCGGGCCGTTGCCCCAGGTCACCCACCGGCAACAACTCCCGTTCCAACAACACAGCCGACGCACGTTGCGCTGCAACATGGTTTGCCTACTGTTGCAGGAATCGTTTCGCAGCCTAAGTTGCCGCATCGCCGACAGCCCCCGGTGGCAGTGGTTCTGCCAGATGGATCAACTCGACCGGGTCAAGATGCCGTTCAAAAGCACCTTGCAGCGGTCGGCCGACTAATCGCCGGCCGAGGCACAGCGCCCCATCATCAACCAGTTGTTGGGCCGAGCCGGCATGGCGGCGACCGCGACCGAGCTGCAACCGCTGGACTTGGCCGAGCCCTTGGATGGGGACACGTACTTTCTGAATCCGACCTGCGTGAAGGCCAACATTCATTTCCCGGTGGACTGGGTGTTGTTGCGCGATGCGGTGCGCGCGCAATGGGCGAGCGGCTTTGGTGAACTGGAGGGGGGACCTCCGGGGGGGGCGTGTTGCGATTAACACCCGGCCAACCGGTTCCAACTGCGGAGGTCAGTTGCCCATTCGTTTAGTTCGGCAACAAGTGGCGCCTCGGGGACTTCCAGAATCCCAGCCCTTAAAAACGGGGATAATCCTTTCGGTCAGTGGTTACTGAAAACCAACCCGGTAGAACCGGGACGCCCCATTCGTTGCGCCACCGGAATCGGTGATGGTCATTACACTGCCGAGGCCAACCACCCCGTTGGTGAGCGGCATCCAATTCCCGGCAGTCAGGCTGTCTTGGTACTCGACCCGATACACCTGATTCGACCGGGTTCGGAAACTGATCACGGTGTCGCCGTTGGTGACCAAGACGCCGGTGATGCCGAAATCGTCTCCCGTCAGAGAGTCAATGACGCTGTTGATCCAGCCGGCATACGCGGAGATCCGGACGCTGTAAAACGCGCTCGGTTCGCTCGCGGCGTGGTACACCCAACTGGCGCCGCCGCCTTCCCACAACCCAGCCTTGTCCAACAACGCCGCGTTGAACACGGTGCCATCCACGGCATTGCTGAACATGCCGTCCACATCCACATGAATCCCGGCCAACTTCCACACGCCGTCTTCCTGAATGAAGAGACCGCCACCGGAATCACCGACCGAGAGATGGCACTCGTTGGAGTTGCCGGCGGCGTCGAACGCCACGCGCAGCACAGCGGACGTGCCGAACTGGTTGGTGATCACCGCCAACCCGGCCACGATATTCTCCCCCCAGCGCGTGATGCCGTCGAAACTGCCCCACCGCCAGCCGTTCGTCTGCCCGCCCACGACCACTGGGCTTCCCCGCTGGGTGCCGCGACCAAACACGACGCAGCCGCCGCCGACCTCATTGGTGCCGAGGTACAACGGCGCGTACCGCGGCAACGTCTCCGCCACCTGCCACACCGCCAAATCCGCGTCGGGACATTCCGCGTATTGGACAGGCCGGTAATCGCGCCCGTCGAGCCGGAAGGTGTTGTTCGTTGAGTCCCGGACATGCTTGGCGGTGATGAAATACCGGGGCGCGATGGCGGTGCCGAGGAAATGATAGCCCGGATAGGGCCGGTTCCACTGGCCTTGATATTGCCAGCCGGAGTCGGTCAGCGCGCCGGTCGGGGCGTTGGTGTTGTAACTGGGATCGCCGGTGTCCTTGAACATCACGGCCCGCGCCGCGACGGCCCCGGCCACGATCAGACTGCACCACCAGAGTCGCATGATCCCACGATACTGGCATCCGGCGTTTTTTTCCATTAGAGTCTTGCCCCATGAAACGCGTTGTCCTCGTCATGCTTGTCCTGACACTGGTGATTGCCGGCGGCATTGTCGGTTATTTTTATCACACGCTCCGCAAACCCGCGACGCGCGCCGCTGACCTCTTACCGGAGGCCACGCTCCTGTTTCTGCAAATCCCCGACTGCGACCGGATAGCGGACGAGTTCGCCTCCACCCGGCTCGCCGCGCTCATCCGCGAACCGGCGATGCAGGCGTTTCTGGAAAAACCCCGGCAGGCCCTTCGCGACGCCGTCCACAGTGCCGGCCCGAATCCCCAAGCGGTCCGCAAACAAATCCTCGCCGCCCTCCAAGGCGAAGCGTTCATCGCCGTGACCAGCATCACCCCGTTGCCGAAATTCAAAGTCGGCTTGGTCTGCGGCGCCGATGTCCGCCGCAATATCCTGCAAGCCCGGATCTGGTTGGCCCATTTCGCCCGCACGCTCCGCGCCAACAACCCGAAGGCCCGGTTTGAGTCCAAGCGGCACCGTGGCGTCGCCTACCAAGTCTGGGAATTCAAACCGGACCTGACCGTTTGCCACTCGTTCCTCAACTCGATGCTCGTCCTCGCGCTCGACGAAGACGACCTGCGCGCCGTCATTGGCCGGTTCACCGATCCGACCGGCCCATCGCTTGCCGGCAACCCCCGTTTCCGGGATACTTGCAGTCACATGCCGGCCCATCGCGCATTGCTCGCTTATCTCAACCCCGAACTCGTCACCGGCTGGCTGGCGCCGCTGCTGATGTTCTCGCCTCAAGGCCCGGCAACCATCAACAACCTCCGCCGACTCGAAGCCGCCGGCTACAGCCTGACGTTCACCGGTGGCGACGCGCAAGAAATCACTTCCATCGCCTACAAAACCGCCCCGCCCGCGACCAACGCGCCGGTCGCTCGCCGTTCCCTCGCGCTCACCACACCGGACACGTTGCTGTACGCCGTCCGCACCGCCGACATCGCCGCCGCTTACCAGGAACTGCTCGATTCCGTCGCGCAGCTCCGCAACGAATCGCTCGCCACCGGCATCGCCGACTTCGAGCACGACCTCCGCCAACGCGGCGTCCGCCTCCGCGACGACGTCCTCGCCCAGCTTGGTCCCGAACTGACGTTGCTCCTGAACTGGCGCGAAGGCGCGCGCCTTCCGGATTTTGCCATCGTCCTGCAACGACAGCCCGGCAGCGACCGCGCCAAACTCGACACCGCGCTGGAGGCCCTGAAAACCGCCTTGGCCGGGGACGAACCGTGGGATGAAACGGTGGCGGGCGGCGATACGTTGCACACTGTCCGCTTCGGCGCAAATATTCTCGCGCCGACGTACACGGTCACCGCGCCGTATCTGATCGTGGCAAGCACACCGGATTTCATGCGCGAGTTGCTTGGCCAACTCCGGCAACCACAGCCGAACCTCGCCACTCACCCGCCCTACCAAACCGCCATGAGCCGGTTGCCCGACGGCGGCCAGTCCTGCGCCTACGCCGACCTGCCGGTATTGGTCACGCGACTGTTGGCGCTGGGGAAAGGCTATGGCGAACGCCTCCCGACCAACGATTATTTCGACCCAAACCAACTCCCACCGGCCGCAGTCTTTGCCAAACATCTGTCGCCATACGTCTCCACCACCGTGACCGGCCCGCGCCATGTCATCACCACGTCCTACTCGCCGCTCCCCGTCCCGTCGTTTGTCATCGCCGGAGCCGGCATCGGCGCCGTGGCGGCCTGGGGACATCTCAACGCAATCGCGCCCAAAACGTCTTCAAATACGGACGTTCTCCCTGCGCCACGCGGAAATCGAACGGTTGCGTCGCAAACTCCAGTTCCTCAATAGCCCGCCCGGTCTTGCTCAGCATCGCCTCGAACTCGTGCGCCGGCAGCGTGCGCTGGTTCGTCGAACAAAACAGCCAGCCGCCCGGTTTGACCAACGCGCCCGCCAACGTCGCCAGTTCCCCGTAATCCCGCCCCGCCCGAAACACACGGCCGCCTTTTGTGGTGGAAAACGTCGGAGGATCCAGCAACACCACGTCCCACTGCCGGCCCTGTTTGCCAAACCGTTTCAACCAGTCAAACACGTCGCCGAAAATGAAATCGTGCCTTGGAGTGCGCTGGCTTGACAGTGCCTTGCCGTTCTCCGAAGGCGGCGTCAAGCCGCCGCACTCCAAACCATTGATGCGAAAGTTCTCGCGGCCCCAGTCGAGATACCGGCGGGACAAATCCACGCTCGTCGTCGCCGCGCCCGCCTTCGCTGCCGCCACCGAAAACGCGCAGGTGTGGGCAAAACAATTCAACACGTTCTTTCCGGCCAACGGCATGTGCTGCAACCGCCATCGGTTCTCGCGCTGATCGGCAAACAAGCCGGTCCCCAACCCTTCACCAAAGTTCACTAGAAACTTCACCCCGTTCTCCAACACCGTGAACCGCTCTCCCGCGGCTGGCGCTGTCCGCTTGTGCCTGGTCACAAATTGCTCCACCACCGGACCGAGTTTCGCGACCAACTCCGGTTGCGTCTGCTCCGTCTGCCATTGCACCAGCAACCGCCCCGCGTACGAATCCACTACGACACCCGGGAAGCTGTCCGCCGCGTCGTTGATGAGCCGGTACGCATTCGTGTCCTCGCCGAACAACAATTCCCGAAACTCTCGTGCGGCCGTCAACGGATCCAGCGACTCGAACGCGCGCGGCACGCTCGCTTGGAACGTCACTGGCTGATCCGTTGCCGGATGCCGAAACGTGATCCGATGGGCATGGAGCATCAACCGCGGCGCGGCCACACCGCCGTACTCGGTGTCGCCGACAATCGGAAAACCGCTCTCCGCTGCGTGCCGCCGGATCTGGTGCGTCTTGCCGGTGATCGGCCGCGCCTTGACGAGGAACCACCGGCCGCACGGTTCCTGAAATTCAAACTCGGTCTCCGCTCCTCCCGACCGCGCGTGGAAGCGCGACCGGGTTGGTTTGACGGCACTGAGCAACAGGTACCGTTTGTCCACCGTGTGCTGCTCGAATTGCCGGGCGAGTGATTGATTGGCGCGGGTCGTCTTGCCAAACACCAGCACGCCGGACGTGTCTTTGTCGAGCCGGTGGAGGATGGAAAGCTTCCGCCCGTGCTTCGTCAGCCACTCGTGGATGCCGTCCGGCGTGAACCGGTCGGGCTTGTGAGTGTTGATCCCAGACGGTTTGTGAACGACCAGCAGGTCGGCGTCTTCGAAGAGAATCATCAACCCGGTGGCCAGCCCATTTCCCGGCCGCCAAGCAGATGGACGTGCAAATGCGGTACGCTCTCGCCGGCGTGCGGGCCTTTGTTGATCACCAGCCGGTAACCAGTCGCGTCAATCCCCTCCTGCCGGGCCAATTGCGCGGCCACGGTCAACAAGTGGCCCAGGACCGGTTCATCACTGGTTTGCGCCGCGCCGATGTTCGGAATGTCCTTCTTCGGCACGACGAGGATGTGGACCGGCGCTTTCGGCGCAATGTCCCAAAACGCCATCACCCGATCGTCCTCGAAGACGATTTGGGCCGGGATTTCTTTGGCAATGATCTTGGCAAAAATATTGTCGCCCATCGGTTAATCTCCCATTTGCACCTGCACCGGCTTGGCCTGCTGAGTCAGCCGTCTCCGAATGTGGCCGATGATTTCCTCCGCCAACTGCCGACACCCCGCGCTCCAATGCCGTGTCCCGCGCAACCGCATTACGCACGAACGCAACCCGCGCAGCCGCACTAGCCCGGTTGCCTCGGTCAGCGCCACGTCAAGTTGCCGAAAGAATGCCAACTCAAACCCGCCACCGCTCTCGGTCACCAATTGATCGAGTCGGATTTCCGTGCCGTCGCAGCCGGCCCGATACGTCATGGCCACGTCTTCTTGCCCCAGCGCCAAGAGCGCCTCCGTCACCAGCCGGCACAGATCTTCGGCCCCGACTACGCGCCCGGCGACCTCATCGCAAATAAAGCGATGGATCGCCATGGCAATCGGCTCCGCCAACCACCAATCCGCATGGCCCGCCCGTGCCGCCGCGGCGGCCAATTCCCCGGCCAACCGATCAGCCAACAATACCTGTTGGCGATCGTCGGTCTGCCGTACCCACGCAATATCTTCGCGGAGCTGAATCATTTCTTGCCCAGGTTTTGAATTTCTCGAATGAACTCGCCGGTGTCGCGGAACTGCCGGTACACCGAAGCGAACCGGACATACGCCACCTCGTCGAGCTCACGCAAGTAGCGCATCAGGCGTTCACCGATTTCGCGTGAAGGAATTTCTTTGCCGAATTCGTTTTCCAGTTCATTGATCACGCGTTCAGCCAAGGCTTCGATCTGTTCGGTGCTGATGGGGCGTTTCCCGCAGGCTTTCTGGATACCGCCCACGAGTTTGGCCCGATCAAAATCCTGGAAACTGCCGTCGCGTTTCTGAACGCGGAGTTGTTCGCGATGGATTTCCTCGTAGGTGGTAAAGCGCGTGCCGCAATTCAAACATTCGCGCCGGCGCCGAATCACGCCACCGTCTTCGCTGGCGCGCGAATCAATGACCTTGTCCTCCAAATTACCACACTTCGGGCAACGCATAGTCCTTGTTACCATGCCATCTGTCGTAATTCAAGACTCGTTATGCTATACTCGCCGCCAATGCGCGGACGTCTTATGAGTCAAGTCCTCTTCCTTCTCGCGGCCCTGGTGGCAGTCTTGTTGTTTCTGCGCTGGCGTGAACCCCATCTGCTCTATTTCCCGATGCGCGACCTCGAACTCACTCCTGATCGCCTCGGTTGGCAATACGAAGACGTGTGGCTGACAACTGCCGATGGCGTCCGCATCCACGGCTGGTGGTTGCCAGCCCCCCATCCCCCTTCACCCATCACCATTCTGTTCTTTCACGGCAACGCCGGCAACATCTCACACCGAACCGAGAAACTCGAAATCTTCCGCTCCCTCGACGTCAATGTTCTCATCTTAGACTACCGCGGCTACGGCCAAAGCACCGGCATCCCGAACGAACCAGGCACCTACGCTGACGCCCGCGCCGCGTATGATTACCTGGTCGGGACAGACGGCCCGGGCGTCCGCTCCGGCACCGCCGGCGCGCCCAGCGGTCGCGCCCTACCGGCGACACATATTGTCTTGTATGGCGAATCGTTGGGCGCCGCCGTCGCAGTACAACTGGCCACCGAAGTAACGGTCGGCGGCGTCATCCTCGAAGAACCGTTCACCTCCGTCGGCGACATGGCGCAGAAGATGTTTCCCTTTCTGCCGGTCCGCTGGCTTGTCCGCAATAAATACGACACGATCAAGAAAATCGACCGGATCAACGCCCCACTGTTGATCTTCCACAGCCCCACCGACGAAATCACTCCCTTCGGCCACGGCCAACGACTCTTTGCCGCCGCACGCGAACCGAAGCACTTTGTCGAACTGCGCGGTAGCCACAACGACGCATTCCTCGTCAGCACCAACACCTACCGGGCTGCACTTGCGGAGTTTCTGCGGAGTCGGTAGGATTGGCGCATGGCTGAAATTCAACCGTTCCGCGGCGTCCTGTATAACACCGACCGGGTCGAACCGGCCGACGTGCTCACCCAACCTTACGACAAGATCACTCCCGAAATGCGCGAGCGCTACCTTGCCGCGTCGCCGTACAACCTCATCCGCATCGAACTCGGCGAAGAAGAGCCGGGCGACTCCGACGCGAATAACAAATACACCCGCGCCGCCGCTCTTTATCGGCAGTGGTTGACCGACGGCATCCTGCGCCGCGCCGACCGGCCCGCGCTGTACTGGCTAGAACAGACATTCAACGGAAAAACACGGCACGGATTGATCGCCGCAGTGAAACTCCACCGCTGGGACGAAGGCATCATCCTGCCGCACGAACACACGCTCTCCAAACCCAAAGCCGACCGGCTGTCCCTGCTCCGCGCCGTCGGCGCCCAGCAGGGACAAATCTTCATGCTCCACCCGGACCCTTTAGACACTTCAGCACTTTGTCGCCTCGGCGCTCCACTTTACGAATTGGTGGACGACTACCAAGTCACGAATCGGCTGTGGGAAATCGCAGATCCGTCGGCCATCCACTCCATCCAATCTTCCATCCTCCCCCAAACGCTTTACATCGCCGACGGCCATCACCGCTATGAAACCGCCCTCGCCTATCGGGACGAAGCCGGCACCGAGCCGTCGAAGTACGTCATGGCGACCCTCGTGGACATGAACGACCCCGGTCTCGTGATTCTCCCGACGCACCGGACCATTGCCAATCTCACCGGCTTCAATCCGCGCCAGTTCCGTGAGAAATTGGCCAATAGTTTTCATGTAGAACAGGCTTCCAGCCTGTCCGCTGTCATCCCCGATGGATGGGCGGGACGCCCATCCCACGAGGTGGGAATGTACGACGGCACAGGGTTCTTCACCGTGCGCCCCAAAAACACGTCCGCCCTCAAACCGCTCTTTGCCAACAAACCGCCGCTCTGGGATACGCTCGACGTGGCCATTCTGCACGTCGCCATCCTCGAACGCTATCTGGGGATTGACGACCAAAAGTTGCGCGAAGAAGCCAACGTCGCCTATTGGCGCGAGCCAGAGAAGGCATTGGAGCAAGTCACCGTCGGCACAGCTCAACTGGCGTTTTTTCTCCAGCCCACTCCGGTCCGTGCGGTGAAAGCCGTGGCCGACGCCCGATCGCGGATGCCGCAGAAGAGTACCGATTTTTACCCGAAACTACTCTCCGGTATGGTCATGTACGAAGTGCGTTGACCCGGCGCATGATCTGTCTCGCCAACTTTGACTTTGGCATTTCCGGCAACGGCTCCACCCGTCCGTCGGCGTAAAGCAACGTTACCCGGTTGGTGTCCGCTTCCATTGCCTGCACCGGGTTGGCGACGATCATGTCGAGATTTTTGCGCTGCAATTTCTCGCGGGCGTTTGCCACAAGCCGGTCGGTCTCGGCCGCAAAGCCGACCAACCGTTGTCGGGTCTTGCGACGGCCCAACTCCGCCAGAATGTCCGTCGTCGGCTTCAATTCCAGCGTTAAGCCGATGTCCAAACGGCTTTTTTTGATTTTCCCCCGTGCCTTTTTGCTCGGCCGATAATCGCACACCGCTGCCGCCATGATCACCAAATCGGTCTGACGGTAACGGCGGAATACCTCCCGCGCCATCTCGGCCGCTGTCGTCACCGGCACAAATTCCACACCTGCCGGCGGTTTGAGTGCCACTGGCCCGCTGACCAGCGTCACCTGTCCATACCGACGCGCCGCACGCGCTAGGGCATATCCCATCTTACCCGAAGAACGGTTGGAAATGTACCGCACGGGATCAAAGAACTCCCGCGTCGGCCCGGCAGTGATGAGAATCTTCATGTGAGCAACTGCTGTGTCCACGCGACAATCTGGTCCACAGGCCACAATCGGCCAATTCCTTCGTAGCCGCAGGCCAGCATCCCCTTCTCCGGCCCAATAAACTCCACGCCGCGCGATTGGAGCAATTGGACGTTCGTCTGTGTGGCCGGGTGCAGCCACATCTTGCCGTTCATCGCCGGGGCCACCAGCACTTTACACTCCGGCCGCAACGCCAAGGCGACCGTCGAAAGCGCGTCATCGGCCAATCCAATCGCCATCTTGGCAATGATGTTCGCCGTGGCCGGCGCGACCAGCAACACATCTGCCGTGTCGGCCAGTGGCAAATGACTAGGTTGCCATTCCTTCACCTCGGCAAACAAGTCCACCAGCACCGGATGCCGCGACAATGTCTGCAACGTCAGCGGCGTGATAAACTGCGTCGCGTCCTTTGTCATCACACAGAACACCTCATGTCCGGCCTTCGTCAACTGGCTGGCAATCTCCGCCGCCTTATACGCCGCGATCGAACCGGTAACACCTAGAATAATAGTTCGTTTTGCTGCCATGGTTGATCCTTTGGGTGACGGCTGCTCCGGCATTTCTCAGCAATGATGATCGCCTTGCCACGCGCCAGATCCTCATCGAGCGAACCACTGACGATAACATAATCGTACTCCCCCCAGCGCGTCATCTCTTCCTTGGCCACCGCCAACCGCTTGCGGATGGTTTCCTCGCTGTCGGTACCCCGTCCCCGCAACCGACGTTCAAGCAATTCAAGCGAAGGCGGCATCAGAAAGATCATCACAAGCGACTCCGGATAGGCAAATTGCCCGCTCCGCACCCGGTGGGCGAGTTGTCCGGCGCCCTGTACTTCGATGTCAAGCAACACGTCCTTGCCGGCGGCGAGTTGTTCCTCCACGAACCGGCGGGGAGTGCCGTAATAGTGGCCGTTGTATTGCGCGTGTTCGAGGAGCTCGCCCCTCGCGATTTTTTCCTCAAACTCCGGGACGCTCAGAAAAAAGTAATCCCGTCCGTGCTGTTCGCCGCCACGGGGCGCGCGGGTGGTGCACGACACCGAATACACAAGGTTCGGCGACCAGTTCAGCAATCGCTGGCAAAGCGAACTTTTCCCGCCGCCCGACGGTGCCGACACCACGATGATCAAACCTGTGCCTTGATCGCTCATAAACAATCCCTGTCATTCCGAGCTGGCGAGGAATCTCTGAATTCCTCCGGCCAAGAAGTTTGAGATTCTTCGCTCCGAATGACAAGCCAGGGGATTCATTCGATGTTCTGCACCTGTTCGCGGATTTTTTCCAGCTCTGCCTTCAGCCGAACCACTTCCTGCGAGATCTCCACCGCGTTGGCTTTCGAGCCGATGGTGTTCAACTCCCGGTTCATCTCTTGCGACAAAAAATCCAGCGTCCGCCCAACCGGCTCGCTTGATTGCAAACAGTCCCGGAATTGTTGGAAGTGACTCTCCAACCGGGTCAATTCCTCCGTGATGTCGCACCGGTCGGCAAAAAACACCACCTCCTTCATCAACCGCTCGTCATCCACCGGCACGTGTACGCCCGCTTCCTTCACCCGCGCGTGCAGTTGCTCCCGATACCGCTTCACCGTCTCCGGCGCGGCTTGCCGGATGCGTTCGACACCGGCTGTCATCACCTGCAATCGCGCCGTGAGATCGCCCGCCAAATGCCGACCCTCCTTTTCCCGCATCTTCACCAACTGCGCCAACGCCCTTTGCAATGCCGTTTCGACTCCTGGCCAAACTGCTTCTGCGTTCACGCTCGATTCGGCCAGCTTTAATACCCCCGGGGCGCGCAAGACCGTCTCCAACGTCACCGGCCCGCGCAGCTTGGTCTTTTTCTGCAATTTTCGGATGGCCTGAAGATAGGCCAGCGCCAATGGCTCGTCCAACTCCACCTGACTGCCCGGCGCGCCGCTGCGGTGATAAGCCACAACCGCGTTGATCCTGCCGCGGGAGAGTTTGGCGTTGATCTCATCGCGGATGCGCGGCTCCAGCTCCACGAGTTCTTTGGGTAAATTGATCGAGATGTCGCTTTGTTTGCGGTTGACCGAGTTCAGCTCCACGGTGAACTTGAATCCATCGCGCGCACACTCACCGCGCCCATAGCCGGTCATGCTTCTCATAGCTGGATCAACTCCGCCACCTGCATCACATCTTTGTCACCCCGACCGCTGATGTTGACGATGATCGTGCCCCGCAATTTCTTTGCGTGTTTCATCACATACGCCACCGCGTGCGCGGATTCCAACGCCGGAATGATCCCTTCGATCCGCGAACAGAATTGGAACGCCTCCAGTGCCTCGGAATCCGTCGCATAGCTGTATTCGATCCGCTTCAAGTCGCGCAGATAACTGTGCTCCGGCCCAATCGCCGCATAATCCAACCCTGCGCTCACTGAATGCGTCAACATGATCTGGCCGTTCTCGTCCTGCAGGACGAAAGTCCGGGTGCCCTGCAACACGCCGAGCGAACCGCCCTTCTGAAACCGCGCGGCGTGGTCGCCAGGCTTGATCCCCCGTCCCCCACCCTCGACGCCAATCATTCGCACGTGCTGGTCTCGTAGGAACGCGTAAAAGAGACCGATGGAATTGGAGCCGCCGCCGACACATGCCACCAATGCCGACGGCAACCGTTTCTCTTTCCGCAGAATCTGTTGCCGGGCTTCCCGGCCAATCACACTCTGGAAATCCCGAACCATCATCGGGTACGGATGCGCTCCGAGCACACTGCCAAGAATGTAGTGCGTCGTACGGATGTTCGTGACCCAGTCGCGCATCGCTTCGTTGATCGCTTCCTTCAAAGTCTTCTGCCCTGCCGCGACCGGCCGCACATCCGCGCCGAGCAGGCGCATCCGGTACACGTTCAACGCCTGCCGGGCCATGTCCACTTCACCCATATAGACGACGCACTCCATGCCAAACATTGCCGCCACCGTTGCCGTGGCCACGCCATGTTGACCGGCCCCCGTCTCGGCAATGATCCGCCGTTTGCCCATCCGTTTGGCAAGCAGGATTTGGCCGATGGTGTTGTTGATCTTGTGCGCGCCGGTATGCAGCAGGTCTTCGCGCTTAAAGTAAATTTTTGGCCCGCCCAGCTCTCGCGTCATCCGTTCCGCCAAATACAGTGGCGTGGGCCGGCCGCAATACTCGCGCAGGTAATAGGCAAACTCCTGGCGGAAGCGTTTATCCCGCCGGGCGTGCTCGTATGCGCGGGTTAACTCCTGCAACGGCGCCACCAGTGTCTCCGGCACAAACGAACCGCCGTAGGGTCCAAAGTGACCGGTTGGGTCAGGTTGTTTTGACAGCTTCAATGAATCTCCGCAATTTCTCTGGGTCTTTCTTTCCCGACTCACATTCCACGCCACTCGCCACGTCCACCGCGTACGGTTGCACCTGCCGGATGGCGTCCGCCACGTTTTCCGGCGTCAGCCCGCCCGACAAAATCACTGGCTTGCCCAATCGCTTCACTTCCACCGCCAATGACCAATCAAACGTCTGCCCGGTACCGCCGCGTTGGCCAGCAGTGTAGGTGTCGAGCACCAGAGCGTCAACGTCATACTCCGACCCCGCCAACACGCCCGCCCGGTCGCGCATCCGGATCGCTTTGAACCGCCGCCCTGTGAACTGACGGCAATACTCCGGCGTTTCCTCACCATGAAACTGCACCGCGTCCAGACCGCACAACGCGACCGTTTGCCGCACCGCTCTCAACGGAGCGTTCACAAACACGCCAACTCGCAACAGAAACGGCGGCAGTTGCAAACAGATTTCTGCCGCCCGTTCCATCGTCACAGAACGGGGACTCTGCGGATAAAAGATAAACCCCAATGCATCTGCGCCCAGTTCCGCCGCCAACCGGGCATCGTCCACGTTTGTGATACCGCAGATTTTGATTCTTGTGCTCATCTGGATTTGTCACGCAAAGACGCAACGGCGCAAAGGAGCTCTTGGCGAGCTTGGCGGCTTTGCGTGAGTCATCATTGTCCGAGCAACTCCTTCACCTTCGCCGCGATGTCCTGAGTTCGCATCAACGATTCGCCGACCAAAATTGCTTGTGCCCCCGCTTGCGACACCCGCGCCACATCTTGTCGGGTATTGATACCCGATTCGGCCACCACGATCACGTCGTCCGGTAGACGGGCGGTGAGTTTCTCGGTCGTCCGCAGACTCACCGAGAAATCCCGAAGATTGCGGTTGTTGATACCAACGAGCCGCACCCCAGCCGCGAGGGCGCGGTCCACTTCCGCTTCATCGTGCACCTCAACCAACGCTGCCATGCGCAAATGCTCTGCCACCGCCCGATATTCGCGGAGTTGCCGGTCATCCAAAATCGCCGCGATCAACAACACCGCATCCGCGCCGTGCGCTGCCGCTTCGTGGATTTGTAATTCCTCGATAATAAAATCCTTCCGCAACAACGGCAGTTTCACTGCTGCCCGAATCTGTTCGAGGTATTCGAGCCGTCCCTGAAAGAACTCCCGGTCGGTCAGCACGGAAATCGCCGCCGCCCCGGCCGCTTCGTATTGCCGGGCAATCCGCACCGGATCGAAGTTGTCGCAGATCACACCGGCCGAGGGCGAGGCTTTCTTGACTTCGGCGATTAACCCCACCGGGTCGCGGTTGGAAATCGCGCCCCTGAAATCACGGAAGTCCTGCCGCGCCGCCGCCCGGCCGCGCAATTCCTCGGCGCGCGGCAACAACGCGGCCACTTCCCGTTTCTTCACAGCCACGATTGTATCGAGAATACTCATGGGCCTTGGAGTGCTGCGGCTTGACGCCCCGCGTTCCGCGAATCAAGCCTCGCGATCCAAAGCGGTGTCAAGCCACCGCACTCCACGTTACTCCTCATCCGTCACGCCCTGTTTGCGTTGCCGGGGTTGTCCCGCCTTCAGCCACGCGCTGACAAATGGGTCGAGGTCGCCGTCCATGACGGCCTGCACATCGCTGGTCTGATAGCCCGTCCGCAGGTCTTTCACCATTTGGTACGGCTGGAACACGTAGCTGCGAATCTGGTTGCCGAAAGCGATGGCGCCCTTCTCGCCGTAATACTTCTCCATGGCAGCGCGTTTTTCGTCCTGCTGCTTTTCGTAAAGCCGGGCCTTCAACATCTTGATGGCCAACTCCCGATTCTGGTGCTGGCTGCGCTCGCTCTGGCATTGCACCACAATACCGGTTGGCACGTGTGTCATCCGGATGGCGGTCTCCAGTTTGTTGACGTTCTGCCCACCCTTGCCGCCGGATCGGAACGTGTCAACACGGACATCTTCCATTTTCAGTTCGACCTCCGCGTCCTCGATCTCCGCCACGACATCCACAGAAGCAAACGACGTGTGCCGCCGTTTGTTCGAATCGAACGGCGAGATCCGCACCAATCGGTGCACGCCCCGCTCCGCCTTGAGATAGCCGAACGCATATTCGCCGGCGACCATCAACGTCGCGCTCTTGATCCCCGCCTCATCACCGGACTGGATGTCCACCAACTCGTTCTTCCAACCCCGGGCGTCGCAATATCGGCGGTACATCCGCAACAGCATGTCGGCCCAATCACAGCTCTCTGTCCCACCTGCGCCGGCATGGATGGACAAGATGGCATTGCACTTGTCATGTTCGCCATTGAGCAAACAGGTCAACTCAAACTGGGTGAACCACTGCTCGGCGGCGGCGACTTCCTTGACGACTTCCGCCTCCGTCTCGCCCAATTCGATCAAGACGTGGGCGTCGGAAATACGTTTTTCCAGCTCTACCAACGTGTCGAGCCTACGGCGGATGGAATTGGCCTCGTCGAGCGTTTGTTTGGCGTTGGTTGGGTCGCCCCAGAAGGTCGGCGCGGCCATGATGTTTTCCAGTTCGACCAACCGGTTCTTCAATTTGGCCGGGTCAAAGAAACCTCCCCAACGCCGCATGGCGTTCCTGGAGGGCATCCAATCGGGCTTTGACTTCCTCAAGCATGGCGCGGCTACCTCACCACATCAGCCCACAATTGTCAACGAAACCGCTCAAGCACGGCGCTGCCGTACGCCGATAACGTCACCCGGCCGGTGAGTTTCTGACCGGTCAACAAGTCTTGAAACTTCGCCTGGCCCAACGTGATGGTTTTCCTGGCCCCCATGAAGTTCAGTAAAAACACAAATTCACGCTTGCCGTCTGTCCGCATTTGCGCGGTGACGCCAACCGGCAGTTTCGTGTCGAGCACGCGGCGGAGGCCGAGTTGATTCACCAGTTTGCCGTAGAAGTCATCGTGGAACTTGTCTTCGTTGCGCGAGGCGATGTAGTAGGCCATGCCTTTGCCAAACCGGTTGACGGTCAGCGCCGGGCGGCCTTTGTAAAAGTCCCGGCCGTATCGGGCGAGCACTTTGGCCGTTTCGACGTGAATCAACTCGCACAATTCCCGCGCCTTGTACCGGCCCACCGTGTTGGTTTCGCCATCGTAGAGCGCGTCAATCTCCTCCGCCCAGATGCCGAGCACTTTGCGCAGCAGGCCGGGAAAGCCGCCGAGGAAACAGAGATCGTTCTCGTTGACGATCCCGCTCCAGTACGTCGCCACGAAGGTGCCGCCGTTCCTGACGAACGTTTCGATCCGTTCCGCCACGCCAGGCCGCAACATGTAAAGCATTGGCGCAACAAGGAGCCGGTAGCGGTTGAAATCGCAGTCTTCGTTGATCACGTCCACCGGCACGCCCAGTTGCCAGAACGGCCGGTAATGCGCGTGACAGGTGCCGACATAATCCAATTTCAGGTTACGCGGACCTTTGGCGTCTTCGATCGCCCACCGGTTTTCCCAGTCGTAAATCAGCGCCACTTCCGGCTGGACGCTTGTGCCAATCACTGGATCGAGTTTTTCGAGAATCCGCCCCACATCGGCCACATCGCGAAAAACACGAGTATGTTCATGCCCACAGTGGTCCACCACCGCGCCGTGGAATTTCTCCGAGCTGCCCCGGCTCTTGCGCCATTGGAAATACTGCACTGTATCCGCCCCGTGAGCGACGGCCTGCAACGATGCGGTGACGTGCATGCCGGGGCGTTTCAGTTTGGAGACCGGCGACCAATTGGTGACGCTCGGAGTACTCTCCATCAACATGAACGGCTGGCCGCCTTTGAATGCCCGGCACATGTCGTGAATGAAACCCTGAAACGACGACTCGGCCACGTCGCCGCCGGGGCGGTGCCATTGCGGATAGCTGTCCCACGAAATCACGTCCAGTGATGGCGCGAGTTTCCAGTAATCCAACCCCGGATACACTCCCATGAAGTTCGTCGTCACCGGCACGTCCGGGGTGACCGCTTTAACCGTCGCGATTTCGTGCTTCATGAAATCGAGCGTCTGATGTGTCACAAACCGTTTCCAGTCGAGATTCTGCCCATGCACCAAGTGCTCACCATGCGGTGCAGGGGATTCAATCTGCGACCAGTCCGTGTAGGTGTGACTCCAAAACGATGTCCACCACGCCTGGTTCAACGCGTCCAGCGTGCCGTAGCGGTGCGTGAGCCAGGTGCGGAACGCTTCCTGACACAAGGGACAATGACACTCGCCGCCGTACTCGTTGGAAATGTGCCAGAGCAGCAGAGCCGGGTGGTCTTTGT
>CALBCO010000110.1 GCA_937927265.1 uncultured Verrucomicrobiae bacterium
TGAGCAGTTACAATTGTTGAAAGGCAGCGGAACAGACTTCGATTTGAGTCCTCCAGGGGGCAGCTCTATCAAGTTACGATTGCTCGTAACGATTGGGGACAACGCCCGTCCAAAGCGCCGCTGACGCGGCGCACTCCAAGACCATGCGGTCTATTCAAGACGCTTTTGCATGGCGCGTCAGCGTCTTGGAGTGCGGTGCGAGAGCACCGCTTTTCCTCCCGCGACGACCGTCGGTGTCTGTTGGTTCTTTGTCGGGGCGCAGACAGGAATATCTGCGCCACTCGCACCGGTGGGGCTGGCGCAGAAAAAATGCTTGCGCAGGGCCAAGATATTGGAGGCTGTTTTCGCGGTTGCTCTACGGAGCTGGTTTGCTTAGAGTCTGCCTCCACAACGCTTATGAAAATCCTCGTCATCGGCGGCGGCGGCCGTGAACACGCTGTGGTCTGGAAACTTGCCCAAAGCCGGCGCGTCACCAAAATCTTCTGCGCCCCCGGCAACGCCGGCATTGCCGAACAGGCGGAATGTGTGCCCATCGCGGCCACCGACGTGGCCGCACTCACCGCGTTCGCTGTCGAGCGCCAAATTGATTTCACGGTGGTCGGGCCGGAAGCCCCGTTATGCGCCGGGATTGTGGATGCGTTGGCCGCGCGGGGCCGGCGCGCGTTCGGACCGAGCCGGCAGGCCGCCCAACTGGAGGGCAGCAAAGTGTTCGCCAAACGCTTCCTGCTCAAATACGGCATCCCGACAGCGCGTATGGAGGTGTTTACCGAGGTTGGCCCGGCGCTCGAATGTGTGCGCCGCTGGGGCGCGCCGGTGGTGGTGAAAGCGGACGGATTGGCGGCCGGCAAGGGCGTGATTGTCGCCCAAGCGGTCGCCGAAGCTGAACAGGCCGTGGTGAATATTCTGGAGAAGAAAGTATTCGGCGCGGCTGGCCGCCAAGTCATCATCGAGGAATGTTTGACAGGGCCGGAGGCTTCGGTGATGGCGTTTGTGGATGGGCAGACCTACCGGCTCATGTCTCCGGCGCAAGATCATAAACGGGTTAGCGACGGCGATACGGGGCCGAACACGGGCGGGATGGGCGCGTATTCGCCGACGCCAGCGGTAGCGCCGGCCCTGGAAAAAACCATTCGAGACATTTTTGACCGGACCTTGGCGGGATTGCGGGAGGAGGGGATGGATTACCGGGGCGTGTTGTATGCGGGATTGATGTTGACCCCGACGGGGCCGCAGGTGTTGGAGTTCAACTGCCGGTTCGGCGATCCGGAAACACAGGCTGTGCTTCCGCGATTGGAGGGCGATCTGCTCGATGTGCTCGAAGCGACTGCGGCCGGTCGTCTGACGGAAGCCCAACTGACTTGGACACGCGACACGGCCGTCTGCGTGGTACTGGCGGCGGGTGGCTATCCTGGTGATTATGTGAAAGGCCAACCGATTCGCGGATTGAAGGAGGCCGGCCAGTTGGCTAAGGTGTGCGTGTTTCACGCGGGCACGAAACGCAATGCCGCCGGGGAAATTGTGACCGACGGCGGCCGGGTGCTCGGCGTGACGGCATTGGGCACAGACCTCGCGGGCGCGGTGCGCCAGGCGTACGCCGCAGTGGAGCGCATCCACTTCGACGGCATGCAATACCGTCGGGATATTGCGGCCCGCGGGTTGCCACGGAGTCAAACATGATGAGAACAATCTGGCTATGGGGATTGCTATGGGGATTGCGGGCGGCGTGGCCGGTGGCCGCGGGTGAGCCAGCCGACTTGCGCGAGACCAGCGCGGTGATTGACGCGCTGAAATCGCGGTTTGTCGATGCTGACCAACTCAACACGAAAACTCTCAACGAAGCCACCGTGGCCGGCCTGCTGCAAGCCATCGGCCGCGGCGCGGTTCTGGTGACGAATGATGCGGTTCCGACACCACCACCACCGCCGGCTGCAGGGCCGTTGGCGCGAGTCGAAGTGGTGAACCCGGCGATTGGCTACATCCGCTTGGCGGATGTGGTCGCGGAAACCGTGCCGGCGATTGACGAAGAGTTGAAAAAGTTCGCGGCGGAAAAAGTGGAAGGTTACGTGCTCGATTTGCGGTTTGCCGACGGCACGAATTACGCGGCCGCCGCGCAGGTGGCCAGCCGGTTTTTGCCAAATGGCCAGACGTTGTTCGCGGTGAAGAAGGCCGCGGCAGCGCCGGAAATGTTTCGGGCCGGGCCACTCGACGCGGAGGTCGCGCCGGGGTTGACAACGGCGCCGTTGATGGTGCTGGTGAACGGCGAGACGCGCGGCGGTGCCGAGACGTTGGCGGCCGCGTTACAGGCCCGGCAACGCGGCATCATCATCGGCGCGAAGACGGCCGGCACGGCGGTGGCCTGGGAAGACGTGCGATTGACGGATGGCCGGCTGTTACGGATCGCGACGGCGAAAGTGGTGTTACCGGCTGCTGACGGCACGATGAGCGCGAGTGTGTTTCCGGACGGAATCACGCCGGACATCCCGGTGAAGATTGATCCGCAGGTGGAACGTGACGTGATTTTCAACGCGACCACGAACGTGACGTTGACCGCCAGCCTGCAGCCCCGGTACAAGAAAAAAGGCATGTCCGAGGCCGACTTGGTCAAAGTGTTTCGCGGCGAAGCAGTGGATTTACCGTCGCCCGCCACTAGGAAATCGGCAGGCACCAACGGCGAGAAAAACGCCGAGGATGAGGAATTGCAGCCCGTCAAAGATGTGGTGTTGCAGCGGGCAGTGGATGTGTTAAAGGGCATCCGCGCCTTGCTGTCGTGGCAGGCGGAGAACCCGCGCCATTGAGCTGACACGGACGGCGCGGACAACAGAACGAATATTGGATGAAGACCATTTTGTTTATCTGCACCGGCAATGTCTGCCGTAGCCCGATGGCGGAAAGGTTGCTGCGACACATGTTGCACGACCGGCCCGACGTGCGCGTGCTCTCGGCCGGCCTCGGCGCGTTCGACGGCCAACCCGCCAGTCCTCCCGCCGTCGAAGTCTTGCGCGAAATCGGTATTGACCTTTCCGATTTCACCAGCCAGATGGTACGTCCCGAACTGCTGCGCGAGGCGGATTTCATCCTCACCATGACCCGGCAACAGTTGGACACGATTCAGATGTTGTACCCGTTCGCGGCGGAAAAGACGTTTTTGCTGCGCGAGTTTGAGGATGCGGAACCAGGCGAGTCCCGCGATATACAAGACCCCATTGGCGGTTCGACAGCCTTGTACCGGCAGGTGCGCGACCAGATCCGCAACGCGTTGCTGAGCGTCATCCGCTTCGTTGACCAAACCGCGGCGGCCAACCAGACCACTCTCCAGGAGATGACGATGACAACCAGCCAACCCAAGCTCCGTGTTGCCCTGGCAGCGGACCACGGTGGCGTTGAAATCAAAGCGGCCCTTTATGCCTGGCTCACCCAGAAGGGTTATCCTTGCCAGGATTTCGGAACCGATTCGACCTCCCCGGTTGATTACCCTGATTATGCCTTTACGGTGGCCCGCGAGATTCTCGCCGGTCGCTTTGACCGCGGCATTCTCATCTGCAAAAGTGGCATTGGCATGAGCATCGCCGCCAACCGTTTTGTCGGCATCCGCGCCGCGATGGTCGCCGACGAACATTGGGCCTCTCTCAGCCGCCAACACAACAACGCCAATATCCTTGTCCTCTCCGCCGAAGACGATGGCCTGACCCCTGCCAAAGCACAGTCCATTCTGGCGACGTGGCTGACGACGGAGTTTGAAGGCGGTCGCCACGAGCGGCGGGTGCAAAAAATGGATCGTCCGCCCACGCTCCACCCCGTGTCACTGCTGGCTGCCGCTGACCCGGAAGTCTTTGCCGCCGTCCAACAAGAGACGCGCCGGCAGCAGGAAAACATCGAGCTGATCGCCAGCGAGAACTTTGTGTCGCCGGCTGTGCTGGCCGCCGCCGGCTCGGTGCTCACCAACAAGTATGCCGAAGGCTACCCCGGCAAACGTTACTATGGCGGCTGCGAGGCGGTGGACACGATCGAACAACTGGCAATTGACCGGGCCAAACAGTTGTTCGGTGCCGCGCACGCCAACGTTCAACCGCATTCCGGCAGCCAAGCCAACATGGCCGCCTACTTCGCGTTGGCCAAGCCGGGCGACACGATTTTGGCCATGAGTTTGAACTTCGGCGGCCACCTCACGCACGGATCATCGGTCAATTTCTCCGGCAAACTCTTCCGCATTGTTCCCTATGGTCTGAATCAGCAGACCGAGCGCATTGACCTGGATGAAGTGGCTAGGCTGGCCCACGCCGAAAAACCGCGCATCATTGTGGTCGGCGCCAGCGCCTACCCGCGCACACTGGATTTCGCAGCGTTTGCCGTGATGGCCCGAGAGGTCGGCGCGGCGTTGGTGGTGGACATGGCGCATATCGCCGGCCTGGTTGCCGCCGGCTTGCATCCCAGCCCGGTGCCGCACGCGGACATTGTGACCACGACCACGCACAAGACCTTGCGCGGCCCGCGTGGCGGTTTGATTTTGTGCCGTGAAGAACACGCCAAGGCGGTGAACGCGCAGATTTTCCCCGGCATCCAAGGTGGCCCTCTCGAACACATCGTGGCCGCCAAAGCCGTCTGCTTCCACGAAGCGTTGCAACCCGAGTTTAAGGCCTACCAGCAACAAATCGTGCGCAATGCCGCCGCGCTGGCCATGGCATTGGCAGCCAAAGGCTACCGGATCGTCAGTGGTGGTACCGACAATCACCTGATGCTGGTGGACCTGCGACCGAAGAAGTTGACCGGCAAGGCCGCCCAGGAGGTTCTCGACCACGCCGGGATCACCGTGAACAAAAACATGATCCCGTTTGATCCCGAGAAACCAACCGTCACCAGCGGCATCCGCATCGGCACACCCGCGGTTACCACACGCGGGATGAAGGAAGCGGAGATGGAAGAGATTGCCGGCTTGATTGACGAAGTCTTGACCCAGCCCGGCGACGCCAGCGTTGCCGCCCTCGTGAAGGAAAAAGTCCGGGCGTTGACTGCGCGCTTCCCATTGCCGTACTAAACCGAACCACATGCGGAGTACTGTCCGAGTCACGAGCACGAGGAGGTGCGATGAGTCTTTGGCTTTGCGCCCAAAGACTCCTGCCCGCTGCCATCCAAAGCGCTGCTGACGCGGCGCACTCCGAGACCGTTCGGTCTATCCGAGGCGCTTTCGCTTGGTGCGCTAGCGTCTTGGAGTACGGTGCGAGAGCAGCGCTTTCTCAGTCGGCCAACCGTGGATGACGGCGGGCAGGCTGCGATTCATGTCGGCCGCATGCGGGCGCGGAGGAAGTGGGCATTGTGCTAATGATTCAAGGCGTGCAACCGACAATGGAGGGGGTCGTTGACACAAGGCGGTGAATTGCCGATACTCGCAGTCGCGTCGGGCGCTTAGCTCAGTTGGCTAGAGCACCTCGTTTACACCGAGGGGGTCAAAGGTTCGAGTCCTTTAGCGCCCACCATCAAAAATTCCTTGCGGAAGGGCCTTGTCTTCGGTTGCTGCGTCTGCTATAGGAGCTCTCGTTTTGGCGGTGGGGGGTGTAGCTCAACTGGTTCAGAGCGCTGCCCTGTCACGGCAGAGGTTGCGGGTTCGAGCCCCGTCACTCCCGCCATTTCGATTGGCCCTTCGCAGTCGCTGCGACTGATTTCTCGAGTGTTGATTTTGTGCGGTCTTCAGTCTTGATGCCCCGACATCGCATTCAATGGCAGGCTTTGCTATTTGTCGCAGGTGACGCAGACATTCCTGTCTGCGCTCAGGCCGCGTCAACCACCAGATGCTGAAGGTTGGCGGGTTGGGAAAGCGGTGCTGTCGCACCGCACTCCAAGACGCTGGCGCGCAAGTGCAAGCGCCCATGTTGGGTTAACCGGTTCTGGAGTGCGCCGCGTCAGCGGCGCTTTGCATGATAGACGGCAGGTATTGGTGTGGGTCAAAAGATCATCATCGCGCCACCTTCGTGCGTCTTCTCCTCATGTTCATGATTCAGGGGAACCCGATGTTCTGGATACAGGGTACGGCGAAAGTCCGGTCAAGTGACAAACCGTGACCCACGGCAACCATGCCCGGTGCGCGCCGCAACCCCGCGGTACCGACATGCTCCAATGTTCCTGTTGCCAGCCCGGCCCCGCCAAATCATAAGTCCGACCCGGCAACGCCAACATCACCTTCGTGTTGTGCAATTGAATGTCCGCGATTCGCCGGTAATACGGGTCGCCAGTCAACTCCGCCAACCGGCGAAACTCGCCCGCATTGAAGGCCAAATACTCATCCCCACCGCCGCCGCCAATCGCGCACGCCTGCATGCCAACGGTTGTCGCGCCCGCCTTCCAATCCAGCGCGTCGGGAGGAGCATCCACCGGCATCGGCACGTTCCAGAGATACATCCAGCTTGCTGCCGCATCGGCCGCGACGCGCGCGGCGTCGAGCCACCGCACCGCGCTGGTCGCCTGGTACAACGCCAGAAATGCCTCCAACGACAACGATGCCGCTTCTTTGTCGATCACGTCCGGGTTGTCAATCGTGCCGCCTCGGAAAATCCCGCGCGTCTGCGGGTCGCCCCACAGAAAGTCACCAGCCCGTTCCGCCGCGGCCAGAAACCGGCGGTCGCCGGTCAGGCCGGCCAGTTCGCACAAAAACGGAATCGCATTGAATGCGCCGGTGTCCGACGGATCGAGCACGTCGCCGGTCAACCGCCACCAGCGCGGGAACCCGCCGCTGGGTTGTTGCTGCGTCAGCAACCACTCGCCAAACCCGCGGCACCACGCCAGCCAACCGGGCTGGGCGACGCCGTGATCGGCTTCGAGTTTCCACGCCCACAAACAACCGCGGTGGCCTTCGGCGAGTTCGCGCAGACTCGCCGCTTCGCCTTCGGGCGGCGGCGTCACGTTGGCGCGTTGATGAATGTACCAGTCCTGGCCGCCAAATCGTTTCAGATTCGGCCGGTATGCCGCGGGGGTGAAACCCGGTTCGGTGCGCGTGGTCCAGAAATCAAAAATCTTGCGGCCCTGTTCGAGATACCGGGCGTTGCCGTCGCGGTGGCCGACCCGCAACAAATGATACGCCACTGCTTCGTTCCGCCCGCAAAACCCCAGCCCGTAAAAACCGTCGTCCACGTAGCCGGTCACCGCATCCATCAGGAACGGCACGCCAACTGCGCCATCGGGCTGTTCCTCCACGAGACTACTGAGATGAGCGATGATGGTGGACTCGACCACGGCCAAGTCGTGTTTCACTACCGGCGGATTGAGCCGGTCAAACGCCATGCGCCACGCCCAGCGCAACA
>CALBCO010000111.1 GCA_937927265.1 uncultured Verrucomicrobiae bacterium
CCGGTCGCCGACCAACGCCACGCCGCCGGGGACAAGAACGCGCTGGATTTCCGACTCCGGCACTGGGGCGTTGACGACGATGTGGTTGATCAGATGATCGGCGTACGGCAATCGTGTCGCGGGTTTGTCCACCGTGACTACCAATCCATCCTCGCCGGTGGCTCCGGCGGCAACCATGGCGATCCACCAGGCGACCTTTTTCAGTAACAACTGGCTCACGGTTCTTTCGTGTCGAGGACAGCAGCCCCATGGGCGGGCGCTTGGATCCCGTGCCGTTCTGCGAGCGGACTGGGCTACCTCATCATTTTCCACTATAGCAGCGCACAGCCGTGGCCTCAACAATAGCGGCCCTCTCAATTTTCACCGGCTCCACCACTGATTTCCTCGGCTCCGCCTTCTAGCGAAAAGTAATTCTGCGGGTCTGCCGGGTGAATAAGTCCAGTTCATCGCCATTCGTCACCGGCCGGCCGTCAATCTGGAAATCCTCGAACGCCACGTCCTCCACTGGGTGGTTCGCGTCCCAGCCGCCGATCAACGATACCGTGTAGCCGGGATTGTAAATGGACCGGGCGACGCGGATGTTTTTCAGCCGGACCCGCCGAATGTGGCCGCGCTCGGTGTCCTTGTTCCAGCGCGACACGAGCACGCGAAACTCCAGCAGCTTGTCGTAGTGATGCTCGACTCGGATGTTCTCCCACAGCACGTCACTGACGGTCGCGTGATCGCCGTTGTGAATGCCGAACACGCTCCCGTGGCCGTGCACGCCAAGCACATCGCAATCCACAAACCGGACGCGGTGGATCAAGTCGCACCGGGTCTCGAACCCGATCTCCATCGTCGTTGCGCCCTGATAACCGAGAAACACGCAGCCGCGCACCTCGACATCCTCGACGTTCTGCCGCCAATCGGTCGTGGCCCGCACCTGTGGTGTTTCGCGGAAATCAATCGCTTTCACCGCCACGCAGTCGTCGCCGTTCCTCAGGAAACAATTCTCCACGCGCACCCGTTGCGCGCCGACGATATCCACGCCGTCCGAGCCGCCGCACTCGCCCAGTTCGCGCACGCCGCGTACGAGCATGTCGCGCGACCCGCCGAGCGTCACCATCCAAGTAGCAGGCCGAACCAGAATCAAGTCCTCCACCCGACAGTGCTCGCAATTGTCAAAGAGGATCAGCCGCCGCCGCTCGCTGACCTGCTGCGGATACCCGCCATCGAGAATGCCGTGACCGGCCAGCCGAACGTTGTTCGCGCCGGTCACCCGTACCCGGCCGCGCACCACCGCGCCACCTTCGATGTACAGCGTCTCGCCGTCGCCCAACGTCAACTCGCCCACCTCGTGAATTTGTCCCGCCCGGTAATGTTTCACCCCCGGCCCCGTCGGCGGCTCGGTCGGCGAACTCGCGTAGAAAAACAGTGGCCGCAGCCCGTGGCTTTCTAGGCACAAATTCAGCGGCCCCGGCATCGTCCAACGCCACCGGTTGCCCGTCATCGCCGTCACAATCCCCCGACTCACCGGCCGCAACACCGCTTCGGGATGCGCGCGATTGATTTCCACTTCGACCTCGACCGGCTCATCGAACGCCAACGACACAAAATCCCCGACCTCCGTGCTCGCCACATCAAGCGCCTGCCCGTTCACCCACACCCGGTACAGCGTCGAGCGCGGGAAACCGTCGGGATAGGAATAGGCAATTAGCGACATCGTTCCTCCAAGTACTGCCGGCAGATGCGGGCGCTGTCGAGCGGTGTCCGCGGATCATCCACCGCCCATTTCTTGTCGAGTTCGACCGTCAGCCAACCGGTGTAGCCGACCCGGCGCAGCTCGCGGACGCACGCCGCCACGTCAAGGTCGCCTTTGCCGAGTTCGATGCCGTCGTACACCGCCGCTTTCGCCTCGCGCACGAACCGTCGCCAGTCCACCGTCGTGCCCCGGACTTTTGCCCAGCTTCCCCAACCGGTCTGGTTGATTGCCGTTTTCATAAGGCCACCGGCTGACCGCTTACGGCGCTTTGCAGCCCCGCCTCGGCAATCCGCACAATCCCCCGCCCCCACTGCGCATCAGCCACCGACGCCACCCGTCCTTCAATCGCATCCAGAAAATGCGCGTACTTGTCGAACCGCACCGGCAGCGGCAGCGGCACGGATTCTTTCGGCGCTTTCTGCCACATCGCCGCCCGGCCCCAATCCGTCGTGAACACCGCGCCGGTCTCGCCCAGAATTCCGCGCTCATACACCGGCAGCACCGACATCTGGCTTCCCTCAATCGTCCCGGTCACCTTGCCGAAGGACAGCGTCAACCAGACATGATCGTTTGCGTGCAGATGGTCCTCTTGCCGTCTGACTTTTCGGCAGGATACCGCCGTGGGTTGTCCGGTCACACTGACGATCCAGTCAATCTCGTGCGTCAACAACTCGTGCATCAGCCCGCCGCTCTTGGCGAACTCCGCCCGCCAGCCGCGTCCTGGCTCTGACCACCCCATCCGGCGGGACCAAATGCTGAGCAGTGGGCCGAGTTCGCCCGTCCGGTATTTCTCGAGCAAAGCCCGCACCGACGGATCAAAACGCACGCTGAACCCAACAAACGAGAGGACGCGTACTTGCTCAACCGCATGGACAATCCGGTCGGCATCAGCG
>CALBCO010000112.1 GCA_937927265.1 uncultured Verrucomicrobiae bacterium
AGGCGCAGTTCCACATTGAAGAAACCAGGAGCTTGGGAGGGTTTGTAGGTTTTCAGATGGCACATTATCGTCGCGGCACGGTTTCTTCTTCAATCGTTTTCATCGTCCTTCGTCACTTTTTTGAGTTACCGGAGGTGCCCAGAAGGGAAAATCTTGGGGGACGCGTTTCCTGTGGAACGATCCAGGAAAGCGGTGGCGGGCGGAGCGATTTTGCCCTGCCCGACAGTGGATGGCCGGTCAGGAGGAGGCAACGGCGGGCAAATGGAGTTGGAGATGCTCAATGACGGGGTTGCCGGTGATCAGGAATCCGGATTGCATGCTCCACCGATAATACTTTGGCGAGACACCATAAACTTTGCGAAATTTGTTGGAGAAATGATACGGCGAGGCAAACCCCACCGTGTCGGCGATTTCTTTGATGGTCAGATTGCTTCGCACTAATAGGGACGCCGCGCGTTCAAGGCGGGCAAGACCGGCGCATTCAAGCGGGCCGAGGTTGAGATGACGGCGAAATAGCCGGCAGAGGTACTCGGGCGAAACGTGTGCAGCTTTGGCCAAGACGGCCAGGGTCACCGGCTCAATTGGATCTCGCGTCAACGCTTCGCGGATGGCTTTCAATGCTTTTTGGATTGGGGCCGGCAGATCTTGGTGCGGTTCGAGCAACACGGCGCTCTGTCCGGACAAAAAACTGCGAAGCATCAACGCGACGGCGGCCTCGATCAGCACTTCCTTGCCGGGTTTGTCGGCGCGCGAGAGCCCGATGACGTACCGGAACAGCGGCGGCAGAACATCTTCGGACGCAACGGAACGCACGACCGGCCAAGTTTTCAAGGATGGCCAGTCGCCTTCCGAGTAGTCGAAGCTGAAATGAAAAAACGCCAATAGTGTGCGCTCCTGCGTATCCCAATTATAGCGGTCCGTCATGCCGGGGCGGCCCAGAATGACACTGCCTTGCCCGGCATGAAACTTCTGACCATCAAAATCACAATTGGCAGAACCCGCCATAATCCAAAGGAATTCGAAGTCAAACAAGAGGCGCGGACCGAAGGTTGCCCCCGGCGGGTAGGCGGCGATCCCGGCAGCGCCCAGGAGAAACTTGTCCATGACATTCGTGGCCATTGGTCAATAGCAGGCATGTTCCTGCGAGTTTGTGGCATTGTCAAGACCGCGTCCGGTCGCCTATTGGTTGGCGTGAACATGAGCACACCATCTGAAACATTTCGGGCTGCCTTGACCAGTGGCCGTTTCCTGTACGGGGCGGAGTTGGTGAGCACGCGAGGGATTCCCGCGCCCGGCGAATCGAGCAAACTAATTGAACTCGGCACGGCGTTGCTGGCCGATCCCCGCATCGCTTGGGTCTCGATCACGGACAATCCGGGCGGCAATCCGATGCTGCCGCCGGATTGGATTGCCGGCAAACTCGGCGAGAACCCGGAGAAGATTGTCATTCATCTGACCTGCAAAGACCTGAATCGGAACGGCTTGGAGTCGGCTGCCTGGCGGTATGCCGCCGAGGGGTTCAAGAACATCCTGGCCTTGACCGGCGATTATCCCGTGAGCGGCTTTGGCGGGTTGGCCCGGCCGGTGTTTGATTTGGATTCGGTCAGTCTCATCGCGATGCTCAAAGCGATGAATGACGGGCTGGAGGTGCAACGCCCCAACGGCAAGATGGAACGGCTGCCTCCCACCAATTTCTACATCGGCGCAGCAGTGTCGCCGTTCAAGCGATACGAGCGGGAATTGATGCCGCAGTATTTCAAACTGGCGCGTAAGATTCATTGCGGGGCGGAGTGGGTGATCCCGCAGCTCGGCTATGACATGCGGAAGTTTTACGAGATCAAACTGTTTTTGCAATGGGCGCAACTGCCGGCCAACATCCCGATCATCGGCAACGTCTATCTGCTCAATAAAACCGTGGCTGGGCTGTTTAACAAGAACAAGATTCCTGGCTGTGTGGTCAGCGACGCGCTGTATGCGCTGTGCGAGAAATACGCCGCCGGGCCGGACAAGGGCAAGGCGTTCTTCGTAGAGTTGGCGGCCAAACAGTTGGCGGCGTTCAAGGGGATGGGATTTGCGGCTGGCTACCTCGGCGGCATTCACAAGGCGGACGGGTTTTTCCAAGTCATTGAGAAGGCGGAGAGTTTTGGCGCAAACGATTGGAAAGAGTTTGTTAAGGAAATCCAGTTCCCGAAGCCGGACGAGTTTTATTTATTCGAGGCCGATCCGGCGACCGGCCTAGGTGACGTGACTCGCTTGAACCCGCAATACCGGGCGGCCTTGGCACAAGCACCGTCGGTGGGCTACCGGTTGACGCGGAAGGTGCACGAGTTGGCGTTCACGCCCGGTCAGGGAATGTTTCCAACGTTGCAGAAAGTGTACGAGAAGTTGGAAAAGAAGGGCGACAACCTCGCGTTGCGGGCGTTGTACGCCATCGAACGGGTGTCGAAGGAGATGTCGTTTGGGTGCAAGGATTGCGGGGATTGTTCGTTGCCGGAGACGGCATATATCTGTCCGCGCAAAGCGTGCTCGAAAACTGGACGTAATGGTCCGTGCGGCGGGTCAGCCGATGGTCGCTGCGAGTTGCAGAACAAAGATTGTCTGTGGGCGCGCGCCTACGAACGGCTCAAGTACTATGGCGAAGCCGAGCACATGCTCGACGGCCCGGCGGTGTTTTACAACGCCAGCCTCGAAGGCACGTCGTCGTGGGCTAACTTGTTCCGCAACCGCGATCACCATGCAAAAAAGGAGAAATAAATCATGTCACTACCCGGGTTAACCATCATCGGCGAGTCCATCAACGATTCGGTTCCCTCCACACACAAGCTCTACGAGGCGAATGACATAGCCGGCTTGAAGGAATTAGCCAAGTCACAAGACCTCGGTGGAGCGGCCTACATTGATGTCAACGTCGGCAAACGCCCACCGGAGTTTCTGGCGGAAATGGTGCGGCATGTCCAGAGCGTGACGGCCAAACCGCTTTCGATTGATACGCCCGACCCGGCGATGGCTGAGGCCGCGCTCAAGGCGTACGACCTCAGCCGGGCGGGCGGGCAAATCCCGGTGCTCAATTCCATCTCGCCGTTGCGGCTGGAGATGTTTGATTTGCTCAAGATCGTCCGGTTCAAGCCGATCCTGCTCGTCTCGGAGCGCAACGAAGGCGGACGGGGGTTGCCGAATCACACCGCCGCCGAAGAGTTCGAGACAGCCAAACAAATGCTGGCCGAAGCGAAGAAACACGGAATACCGGTGGAGGATTGCATCATTGACCCGGCGATCTCGCCCATCGGCGCGGATTCGGAAGGCCACCTCAAGCGCGTCGTGGGCACGATGGAACTGATTCATGCCGACCCGGCGTTCAAGGGCGTCCACATGTCGGTGGGCTTGAGCAATTTCACGGTGATGTTGCCGCCGAAACGCGGTGATGGTTCGCCGACGAAAGGCCCACTAGAAAGCGCATTTTTGATGATGGCAATGCCACTCGGCTTGGATCACATCATCGGCTCGACGAAACGGAAATACGAAAAACTCACTGAAGACCATCCGGCGATGCGCTGTTTGCGGGATTGCCTGAAGCTCGAAGGGTTCGACAGCATCATGCGCGTCCAGGAGTATTACGCCTAAAGGAGAATCACTCATGCCCAAGTCCGATCTCGAAATCGCCCGACAGGCGAAGATGCTTCCGATTGAAGAAATCGCTGCTAAACTGCGCATCCCGGCAGACGACCTCGAACGATACGGCAAGTACAAAGCCAAGGTCTCGCTGGATTTCTTCCACTCGCTCGACAATGCGCCGATGGGCAAGCTGATTCTGGTCACCGCCATCAACCCGACCGCCGCTGGCGAAGGCAAAACCACCGCCACCGTCGGTCTGGGCGACGCGCTTAATCGTCTCGGCAAACGGGCCGCGATTTGTCTGCGCGAACCATCGCTTGGCCCATGTTTCGGCGTCAAAGGCGGCGCGGCCGGCGGCGGTTACGCGCAAGTGGTGCCGATGGAAGACATTAACCTGCATTTCACAGGCGATTTTCACGCCATCGGGGCCGCGCATAACCTGCTTGCCGCCCTGCTCGACAACCATCTCGCACACGGCAATGCGCTCGACATTGACGTGAATCGGATCGTCTGGCGGCGCGTTGTGGACATGAATGACCGGGCGTTGCGCGACATCGTGATCGGTTTGGGGGGCCACGCCAACGGCATCCCTCGCGAGTCCGGTTTCGACATCACCGTTGCCTCCGAAGTAATGGCGGTGTTCTGTTTGAGCGAATCGCTGGCCGAACTCCGGGAACGCCTCGGCAAAATTGTCGTCGCCTATACCCGCAGCAAAAAACCCGTCACCGCCGCTGATCTCAAGGCGCACGGGGCGATGACGGTGTTATTGAAAGACGCGCTCCAACCCAATTTGGTGCAGACGTTGGAAAACAATCCGGCGTTCGTCCATGGCGGTCCGTTCGCCAACATCGCCCACGGTTGCAACAGCGTGCTGGCGACGAAACTCGCCCTGCGGCTCGCCGAATACACCGTCACCGAAGCCGGCTTCGGGGCCGATCTCGGCGCGGAAAAGTTTCTCAATATCAAATGCCGCAAAGCCGGTCTCCAACCGAACGCAGTGGTCATTGTCGCCACCGTCCGGGCGTTGAAGATGCACGGTGGCGTGGCCAAAGCCGACCTCGGCAAGCCCGACCCGGCAGCGGTCGAGAAAGGGATCGCCAACCTCGAAAAACACATCGAGAACATTCGAATGTTTAACCTGCCGGTGGTGGTGGCGATCAATCATTTCACCGCCGATACCGACGCCGAGTTGGCCATCATCGAGAAACACTGCCGAGCACTGGGCGTTCGCGCCATCAAAGCCGAGCACTGGGCGCGCGGCG
>CALBCO010000113.1 GCA_937927265.1 uncultured Verrucomicrobiae bacterium
CCCCGCCACCGTGTCCGCCCCACTCCACTTTTTCAACAGGTCTTGAAAAAACCAGGCAGTGTCCTTTGTATCCGACTTCTTGACAAGGCCGGGCAATGTTGTTACCACGGAGCGCGCTTTGGCAGTTTTGGTGGCAGTTCGATGAACGACTCGTACACAACCCAGTACCTATTTGTCGCCGTGTTTCTGGTAGCGGCGGTGTTGTTCGCGCTCTTGCCGCTGGCGGTGGCCCGACTGGTCGCGCCGCACAAGCCCGGCCCCATCAAAAACGACATTTACGAATGCGGTGTGGTGACCAAGGGCGATGCGTGGGTGCAGTTCCGCGCCGGGTACTACATCTACGCGTTGGTCTATGTGATTTTTGCGGTCGAGACGGTGTTTCTGTACCCGTGGGCGGTGGCATTTGCCGGGCTGGGCGTCGGCGCGTTCGTGGCGATGATGGTGTTCGTGTTGTTGTTGGCGGAAGGCCTGGTCTATGCGTGGGCCAAGGGAGCGTTGGAATGGAAATGACCGACGACGGCCTGAAAAGCGAACTCCAGAAGCAGGGCGTCTTTGTCGTGCCGGTGGAGTTCCTCTATAACTGGTCGCGGAAATCCTCAATCTGGCCGTTGCAATTTGGCTTGGCCTGTTGCGCTATCGAAATGATCGCGTCGGCGGCGGCTCGGTATGATTTGGCGCGGTTCGGCGCGGAAGTGTTTCGCGCCACACCCCGGCAGGCGGACTTGATGATCGTCGCGGGCACCGTCACCAAGAAAATGGCGCCGCAGGTCGTTCGTCTTTGGAATCAGATGCCGGAGCCGAAGTATTGCATCGCGATGGGCGCGTGCGCTATCTCCGGCGGGCCGTTCAAGGATGGCTATAACGTGCTCAAGGGGATTGACCGCTATATCCCGGTGGACGTGCACATTCCCGGTTGCCCGCCGCGACCCGAGGCGTTTATCCACGCCATCATGACGTTGCAACGCAAAATCGAGCAGGACCATCTCCACCGCATGCGTTGTTACAACAAGGAATCACCGGCCGAGTATCCGATCCCGGCTTACGGCGAACACGATTTGGAACCGCCGGCCAATCCTGAAGTGTGGCAACCGCCCAAGGACTATCGTGACGTGACACTCGACGAGGTGAAGCGCGGATGACGCCGTCCTTTGAGCAAACCAGTCCCGACGCAAAACCAGTTTTTCTCGTCGAACGCGACGAAGCGGTGGCGGTCGCGCGGAAGCTGAAAAACGATCCGCGGTGGCAGATGGATTTTTGTTCCTGCGTGACCGCCGTGGACTATCTCAAAGAAGACTACATCGAAGTCGTCTATCATCTCTACTCCGTCGCGCTGAAACACGGACCAGTGGTGCTCAAAATCCGCGCCCCCCGCGATCTCGCGCAGTGCGAGGTGCCATCGTTGACCCCGGTCTGGCGCGGTTGCGAGTTTCAAGAACGCGAGGCGTACGACTTGTTTGGCGTGCGCTTCACCGGGCACCCTGATTTACGGCGCATCCTGATGTGGGATGAGTTCAAAGACCATCCGCTGCGGAAGGATTACATCCCCCCGCAGGATTACGAATGGGAACCGACGCCGCACGGGGAAGTGTTGACCCGCGCCAAGGCGCAAGGCGGTACCATCCCGCCCAGCGCAGTGGTGGAGGTGAAAAAGTGAGCACGGCCGGCGTCATTGAGACCCAAACGCTCGAAGTCTCCATCGGCCCGCAACATCCGAGCACGCACGGTGTGTTTCGAATGAACGTGACGCTCGACGGCGAAGTGGTGGTGAAACTCAAGCCCGTGATGGGCTACTTGCATCGTAACCACGAACAGCTTGCTGAAAAAATGCCGTGGATTGCCTCGATGCCCTATACCGACCGGCTCGATTATTTCTGCTCCATGTCGAACAACTGGGCCTACGCCCTCGCCGTGGAGAAATTGGCCGGTATCACCGTGCCCGAACGCGCCGAATACATCCGGGTGATCATGGCCGAGTTGACCCGGTTGCAGAATCACGCGTCGGCCATTGGCTTCTTGTTGAGCGACTGCGGCGCGTGGTTCACCCCGGTGCTTTACGCGTTCCGCGAACGCGAACGGATTCTGGATTTCTTCGAGGCCGTGAGCGGTTCGCGGATGATGTGCAACTACTGCCGGTTTGGCGGCGTCCGCGTGGACCTCAACGAGCAGACGCTGGCGATGGCGCGCGGAATCGTGGAGCGGTTCCCGCCGTTCCTCGACGAGTTTGAAAAGTTGATGACCGAGAACGAAGTGCTCATGGCCCGCACCCAACGGGTCGGCATATTGCCAAAAGCCTTGGCGATTGACGCCAGCATCAGCGGCCCGATGGCCCGCGCCAGCGGCGTCGAGTACGACATCCGCAAGGTGGACAAGTACGGCGTGTATGACCGTTTTGATTTCCTGGTGCCGGTGGGCGAGACGGGCGACGTGTACGACCGGTACATGATCCGCATCTTGGAAATGCGGCAGGCAGTGAAGATTTTGCAGCAAGCGTTGCGCGACATCCCCGCCGGGCCGTGCCAAAACCCGGCGGTGAAGTTTCGCAACTTCAAAATACCGGCCGGCGACGGCTATGGCCGCATCGAATCGCCCAAGGGCGAACTGGGATTTTATCTCGTTGCCGATGCCACGGGCAAAAATCCCTACCGCTACCATGTGCGACCACCAAGCTTCATCAACCTGACTGTTCTCGAAGATATGTGTCTCGGTCACAAGGTGGCCGACGTGGTCGTCATTCTCGGCAGCGTGGACATCGTGTTGGGGGAGGTGGACCGGTAATGAGCGCGTTCGGCAAAGGCTTGCTTGACGGTCTGCGCGTGACCGCCGTCAACTTCTTCGGCAGCTATTTCGACAAGGGCCGGAAGGAACGGCTGTTCACCTACCAGTACCCGGAAGAGCGCGCGCCGATCCCGGAAAACTCGCGGACATTCCCGTTCCTCGTCGCCGACGACCCGAATGATCCGGTCGGCACGATCCGCTGCACCGCCTGTAAGATTTGCGAGGTCGAATGTCCGCCGAAGTGCATTTACATCGTGATGGACCGGGATGAGAAGGGCAAACCCCGGCAACGCCCGAAGGTGTTCGACATTGATCTGAGCGTCTGCATGCAATGCGGCATCTGTGTCGAAGTTTGCCCGTTCGAGTCCAT
>CALBCO010000114.1 GCA_937927265.1 uncultured Verrucomicrobiae bacterium
GAGCGGGCCCCGACCGATTATCTCTTGGATGCTCTGGGCGTCGCTTGCCGGGGGAGCGACTGGAACGCGCGGAGCCGCATTGCGCGCGATTTACTCCAGATCCAACCTCGCCTACTCGGTCGCCGCCGGTTTTGGACGGGGCTGCTGGCGTGAAAATTGCCGTCGCATCTGTCTTTCTTGGTGAAATCGCGCGCGGTGTCGAAAGTTGGGCGCGGGATTTGGCCGCTGCCTTGCATCGGAGAAATTTCGACGTGACACTATTCCAAAGCGGCCCGGTCACCGCACCTTACGCCCGGCAAGTCCCTTGCTTGGATCATCGGTCCGCCACGGCGAAATATCTGGCCCGACTGGGACGATGGGGCGCTTGGCGTTGGGGCTTTGGCACTCCCCAGACCATTCAACAAATCCGTTTCGCCCGTCGCCTGACGCCGATCTTGGAGCGCGAGCACTTCGACATTGTCCACATGCAAGACGCCTGGGCCTCGCGCGTGTTGGAAACTGCTCGGCGCAAGGGCCGCCATCACGCCAAAGTCATCCTCGGCCACGGCACGGAGGAACCGCTCGATTTTCTCCTGCACTTCGATCACGTTCAAGAACTCGCGCCGTGCTACCTCGATCAGGACCGACAAAAGGGGGTAAACGGAAAGCAATGGTTCGCCATTCCCAACTTTGTGGACTGCGAACTCTTCCGCCCCGGCGACCAAGCGGCGGCGCGGGCCAAATTCCGCCTCCCGCCCGATGCCTTTATTGTGTTGGATGTCGCTGCGCTGAAACGCACACACAAACGGCTCGATTGGCTGGCAAAAGAGGCAGCAGAGTTCCGGGGGCAGAAGGTGAAAGAAAACATCATGCTCGTGGTCGCAGGAGCGAAGACAAACGAAACCGCGGCACTCTTATCGGAAATGCAGCAAGCACTCGGGGGCGGCCTGCGCGTCCTCACCGACGTCCGCCGGGATGACATGCCGGACCTATACCGGGCAGCGGATGTGTTTGCTCATGCCGCGTTGCAGGAAATGATGCCGATTGCGTTGATCGAGGCGATGGCCTCCGGCCTGCCGGTCATTGCCAACCGCGCCCCGATTTTTGAATGGATCGTCGGAGAAGCCGGCACGCTTGTGGATGTCAGGCAATCCGGCAGCGTTGCTGCCGCCCTTTCCCCTTACTTCTCACCCCAGTTTCGCAGCGGAAAGTCCACCGTTGCTCGGCAGCGGGCCGTGACGCTGTTTTCCGCCGAGGTTGTGGTGGAGCAGATCATCGGGATGTATCAGCACGTTTGCAATACATGATCCAGCATCCGCTGTCGAGTGCCGCCGCGTCGGGAAGAACAATCTTCCGGTCGCAGCTCGCCGCCGTCACCGAATGCCACCTGAAAAAATTCGGGCCGGTTGTGCTCTTTTGCCAAATTGTGCTAAACTTCAGATTATGAGATTCCTTAGCCGCTGCCTCCTGCTGTGGGCCGTGTTAGGCGGCTCATGGACCTATGCCCAAAAACAACCTCAAGACTCATTTTTTGAGGAAGGCGCGTGGAGCCACGGGCTGACCTCGCCGACGGGAATCGCGGTGGATTACTCCAACCGCGTGTGGATTGCCCACCCCAACGGGATCCATGTGTTCACACAAAACGGCGTGATCGTTACGAATTGGACGTTGTCGCCCGGCGTGGGCAAGGGAATCCGATTGGACCCCACCACCAATCTTGTCTGGGTCGGCAATCGCACTGCCACCACGCCGCAAATGCGCGCCTATGACGAAAACTTCAACCTGCAGTCATCGTGGGGCACGAACACGTTGCCAACTGGCGCATTCGCGGTCGGTAGCGGCGATCTTCTTTATTTTGGCGCGACCAATACCATCATGATGTACAGCCGGCAGGGAACTTTTTCAGGCAGTTTTGCCAATCCTAACTTGGCGGTGATCCGGGACATCGGCGTGGGGGCTGACGGCTCGGTGTTTGTCAGCAACACCGGCTCGCTGGTGGCCAATTCGAGCGTGACGCGGTTCAGCAGCAACGGCACCTATTTGAGCAAATTCACGCTAAACATCCTCGGCGCCCCGTACCACGCGGTCTTCCTTGCTCCAACGGCGGACGGTTTGGTCTATGGCCCCGGCACTGCGGGAATCGGCCCGATTTGTTTTGACCTCGAGCTGAATCGGATCATGGGAACCGGCACGGCTTTTCCCCTCCCTTACAACTCCGCTGCCAACGCCGGTTGCTTCAGTCCCGACGGTGGCCGGCTCTACCTGTTGACCAGCAACCAAGTATTCACCGCCCGGCGGACGTATCGGACTGCAGGGGCTCTGACCCCCAACGCCCTCCCCTTGCCATTCGTGTGGAATGTCGCCCAAGTGCCCGGTCAGCCCTGGGTTGCCGCCGATTTCGTGGTCAATGACGCCGATGACGCGGTTGTGCAAGCCGCAGCCTATGCCCAGGTCAACGGCCAACCCGACCTGCTCTCGTTCGTTCCCGTGCGGACTCTGCTCACCAATGACGGCGCGGTTGCGTCCTTGACGAATGTCGCCACCGGGATCAAACAACGGTTGATTTGGGACGCCGGTGCCGACTGGGGAATCCAGTTCGGGTACATCAAATTGGGACTTATAGCCAAGGATGGACGGGGGCTGTTCG
>CALBCO010000115.1 GCA_937927265.1 uncultured Verrucomicrobiae bacterium
CGCTTGTCATGGCGAGCAAGATACAGCAGGCCCCCCTCTTGAATCCAGTAAAAAACGAACTTTTTTCTGTTGCGTTCGGTGGGGGAGTAATCTATTCTTCGGTTACAGGTAGCCCCATGGTGGGGCTACCTGAGCAGTTACCAACAATTCACCAAAAAATCACCGCTCCAACTGTGATCGTAACGATTGAAGTAGTTGTGGGACAGAGGAAACTCTTTTTCTTGCAAGCAAATGCTCCGGGCCTGTCGGCCGCCAAAGTACAAAAAACTTGCTCAGGGAACACAGCCGACTACCATGCACTCGAATGCGACCGGCTCAACACTCTCAAGCGCCCGCCCTCTTGGATGCGGACCGATGTGTCCAATCGCGCCGGGTCAGAGACCAGTTCTGGAGTGGCTTCGCTAGCCCGAGTGTTTGGGTAAGCTGCCAGCCACGAAAGGAGTTGCGATGAACAAAACCAAACCACAAGCCGAGCCGCAACCCGCAAGTCAGTGCGAGAAAAAGGTGATTGGAGATGCCCATGTATAAAGTGATTGGTGCCGATGGCAAGGAATATGGCCCGGTGACGGCAGAGCAGTTGCAGCAATGGATTCGCGAGAACCGCGCCAACGCGCAGACCTTGGTCCAAGCCGAAGACAGCGCCGACTGGCGACCGCTCCACCAAGTTCCCGAGTTCAGCGCCGTTCTGCAGAGCGCCGCCGCCGCCACGTCCCCGGCGAGCGCGGCGCCGCCGGTCCCCCCGGCGGAACTGGCCGCGCGCGATTACACCTTGGACCTCGGCGGCTATTTGAGTCGCGGGTGGAGTTTGTTCAAGGCGAATATGGGATTGTTCATCGGCGTCGGGCTTTTGTATCTCGCCGTCTGGCTTGTTCTCGGCTTGATTGGGATCATCCCGTTTGTCGGGTTGGTCTCCAGCGTCGCGCAAATCATTCTTGCTGGTCCGTTGGTCGGCGGCTTGTATTGGGTGTTTATTCTCCGGGCGCGCGGGCTGGCGGCCACGGTGGGTGATTTGTTTGCCGGGTTTAGCCGCGCCTTTGGCAACCTGATCTTGGCGCAAGTGGTCAGTAGCCTGCTGGCGCTCGTGGGGATGTTGCCGGGGGCATTCTTGGTCGGTGCCGGTGTGGCGCTGCTCGCCGGTAGCGGGTCAGGCAGCGGCGTTCATGCCGTGGGCTTGGCGCTGGCGGTCGGTGGCGGGGTGTTGCTGGTGATCGGTGTGGGTGTCGCCATCTATCTGAGCGTGTGTTGGATGTTCGCGCTGCCGCTGGTCATCGACCGGCAGATGGGTTTTTGGGAAGCGATGGGATTGAGCCGCGCGCAGGTCCGCAAACATTGGTGGGGCGTGTTTGGCTGTACTTTCGTGCTGGGCTTGGTGAGCATGGCCGGCCTGTTGGCCTGCGGCGTCGGGCTGCTGTTCACCATCCCGTTGGCTTTTGCCGCCATCGTCTGCATGTATGAGGACCTCTTTGGTGGAAACGCCTCCCCGGTGTGAACCGACGACCACCCGCAACTGTCTGTTGCTGAATCTGCTCATTCTGCCCGGCTTGGGCACGGTGATGGCCGGAGGACGATTGATGGGCGGACTCCAAATCGTTCTCGCGCTGACCGGATTTGCGCTCACGCCGGTCTATTTCGTGACGACCGCCCGCGACTGGTGGCGGACCGGTCACTTCGTTTGCGAGTTCAACCACTCCCTATTGTGGAGCATGGCCGGCCTGGGGCTGTTTCTGATTGCTTGGCTCTGGGGACTCGTCAGCGGCTTGCAGATTCGGCGGCGGGAGCATACAAAGTCTCCGTGACCGCTCCGCATCTTCAACCGGGCCAACACCTCGAACTCGACATCACCACTGTCGCGTTTGGCGGCGACGGCATTGGCCGACATGAAAACTTCGTCGTGTTTGTCCCATTCGTGATTGCCGGCGAACGAGTCGAAGTCGAGATCGTCGAAGTCAAACGCCGGTTTGCCACCGCCGATCTGGTGCGGGTCATTCAGCCCTCGCCCCATCGGATTGAGCCGCGTTGTCCGTGCTATGCGCAGTGTGCCGGGTGCCAATATCAGCACGTGGACTACGCGCACCAGTTGGCAATGAAACGCGCCCAAATCCGGGACGTGTTCCAGCGCATCGGCAAAATCGCCGAGCCGCCGATTGAGCCAGTTGGGCCATCGCCTCGGCAGTATCATTACCGCAACAAGATCGTCGTGCACGGCCCCGGCCAGCCCGGATTTTGGACGACGCGCGGGCGGTCGGTCATTCCCATCGCGCAATGCCCCATCGCCCGCGAAGAAATCAACGCCGCCCTGACCGGCCCGTTGGCGGTGGACAAACATCTGACGTTGCGCTGCGACACGGCCGGTCGGGTGCGCGTCTTTGCCGAGCCGCCCGCGGGCGACCTCATTGAGGAAACCGTGCTAGGCAAAACGTTGCAGGTGCCGGCGGGTTCATTTTTCCAGGTCAACGCCGGCGTAATCGAGAAGGCGCTGGAACATACCCGGCAGATTTTCTCGGCCGGCAGGTGCCGGGTGTTGGTGGACGCTTATTGCGGCGTCGGATTATTCGCACTGCTGCTGGCCGATTTGGCCGATCACGTTTATGGCATGGAACTCGACGCCGCGGCGATTCAGTTGGCCAATCAAAACGCCGAACGGCTCGGTCTACAACACTACGATTTCTATCCCGGCACGACCGATCGGCTGTTGTTCTACACGCTGCGGCAATGCAAGCTGGAGGAGACTTGCCTGATTCTCGACCCGCCGCGGTCGGGTTGCGGCAAACAAGTCTTGAAAACGCTCGCCAAACAAAAACCACGCCAAGTGATCTACGTTTCCTGCGCTCCCGACATGCTGGCTCGCGACGTGAAAGAATTACTCGCCGCCGGTTACCGGCTGGAACGGGTGACGCCCTTCGACATGTTTCCGCAGACGGCCCACTGCGAGGCGGTGGCGGAATTACGTTCCAGTCAGTAACGCCCGCGCGGCTGCCAGTTGCGTAGTCGTACCGAGCAACAACACCCGATCGCCCTCCTGCAATTCCTCGTCGGGACCGGGATTGATCACCGTGGCGCCGTCGGCGCGTTCGATGCCAATCGCGCTCGCCCCGGTGCGCGTGCGCAACTCGAGTTCACGGATCAGCCGGCCGCGGGCGGGCGACCGGGACGTGATCAAGACTTGTTCCAAGTTCGCCCGGTGCAGAAGCGGCGTTGTTACCGCCTCGGGCGGTGGCGGTACGGCAATCAGCGTTTCCCGCAAGGCGACTTGGGCTTTGGCATGGATCTGAACAAAAAATCGCCCAAACAAGACCCCCACACCCACCAACAACGCTACCAACACCCAGAAAGCTGGCCCGGAAGGCAAGAGCGTGGAACTGAGCAACAATATCCACAGCGCCAACACAACATTGCCACCGAGAAAAACGGTCCGCATCACAATCGTGCGAAACAGCGCCGTTTGCTTGCCGCCCACACTGGGTGAAACGCTGATTTCCGCCACCAACATCGCAAACGCCTCCAGCTTGCGAACGGTGGCAATCAAACTCGGCAACGCGACAATCGCCGCTCCCAACCACAGCAGCCCCCGCGCGCCACCGAGCCACGCTGGCGACGCCGGCCACCATTGCCCCACACGATCCCCCAAGCCGACCGCCGCCAGAAACGCGCCCGAACTGAGCGCCACATTCAGCGCCATTTGCCAAAACCACTTGCGCAACAATTGCCGCGACGGATTGTCGCGCCGCTCGCTGCGGAAACGCTCGAGCCACCGGCTATAGACGGCCAACACGTTGACCAGCGCGGCCGGAGCCGCGCGATGGAGGCCGGCAATCAGGCGATCCGCCCGGCGCACCAACCACGGCGTCAACGGCATCGTAATCGCCGACACGCCCACGGCGATCGGATACAGAAACTCGCTGGTCACGCCCAGCGACAACCCCAGCGTGGCGATGATAAACGACAGTTCGCCAATCGGCACCATGCAGGTGCCGACCCGCAGCGCGGTTCGTGGGTCGTGGCCCGATAAAAACGTGCCAGCCGAAAAGGCCAGCGTCTTGCCGAGCACCACGGCCACGCTGATCCATACCACCGGCCCCGCGTATTGCCAGAGCAACTGCGGTTCGATCCGCAGGCCGATGGTGACGAAGAACACGGCGCTGAACATGTCGCGCACGGGCGCGCTCAGTAATTTGATCTGCCCAATCTCGCGTGCCTCGCCGATGATCGTCCCGATGATGAACGCGCCGAGCACGATGCTGTTACCAAGTTTCACCGCGGCCAGCGTCACGCCAAAACACAACGCCAGCACGGTGACCAGCAGCATCTCGTCACTCTTGAATCGCGCCACGTAGCGCAACAACGGCGGCACCGCGATCAAGCCCACGACCAGCACCGCCGTCAAAAACACCACCGTCCGCACCAGCGCGCCCCCCAACAGATGCAGCTCCAATTCGCCCGTGCTCGCCAACCCCGACAACAGTGCAATCAACGTCATGCCCAACGTATCTTCAACAATCTGGATGCCGAACACGAGTGGGGCGAACTTCGCTTTGAGCATTCCCAGGTCGGCCAGCGTCTTGACGATGATGGTCGTCGAAGTGATCGAAAGCATCGCGCCGAGAAACAGACTGTCCATGCGCGACCAACCGAACCACTGCCCCAACTGGTAGCCGATGATCAGCATCACCATGATTTCGAGCGCCGCCGCCACGAAAGCGGTGGTGCCGACCGCACGCAACGTGCGCAGGCTAAATTGCAGACCCAAGCCGAACATCAAGAACACCACGCCGAGGTCACCGAGGGTGCGGATGGACTCCTCGTTGGCGATGAGCGGGAAAGGCAGCAGTTGCGGGCCGATGATCAACCCGGCGAGGATGTAGCCGAGCACCACGGGCTGGCGCAGTTGGTGAAACAACAACGTCACCACCCCGGCCACGATCATGACGATGGCCAAGTCTTGCAGCAAGAACGGTTGCGCCGGGTTCATCACGATGAGTGTAACAAAAACCGTCAACTGTGCTACACTCATCACGTCATGATGATGCGGGCGACCCTCGGCACCTTGCTTTTGTTTGGCCTCACACTGCGCGCCGCGGCGGGTTGGGTGTTCGACACCGGCTTGCCGCCTCATCCTGGTTTTTATCCCGAATTGCGCGCCCAGACTCTCGGCCCGCAGGAACTGCTCGCTCCGACCTCCACCTTCGATTTCGCCCACGCCATCACCGCGGCCCACGGTCGGCTGTTCTATGTTTCGGCAGCGCACGAAGGCGTGTTTTGCCTCGACGCCAAGACCGGCGCGCGGGTCTGGTCGTTTTTCACCGAGGGGGCCGTGCGGTTCGCGCCGGCCGTTGCGGCGGACCGCATCTTCTTCGGCAGTGACGACGGCTATGTGTATTGCCTCGACGCGGCCACCGGCCAGTTGCACTGGAAATACCGGGCGGGTCCGGAAGACCGGCTGATCATCGCCAACGGCCGGCTCGCCTCGCAATGGCCGGTCCGCACATCCGTCGCGGTGACCAACGGCATCGCCTATTTCTCGGCCGGGCTGTTCCCCGCCGACGGCGGCGTCTATCTCTGCGCGTTGAACGCCGCTGACGGCGCCGAGATTTGGAAGCGCCCGATCCTCACCCCGTCGCAAGGGCACTTGCTCATCGCGGAGGACACGTTGTTCGTGCCGAATGGCCGGGCATCGCCGACCGAGTTCCGGCTGACGGATGGCAGCCCCGTGCGCGAGCGGAGCGACCTGCGCCGCGAAGACGGCAGCGCGTATCTGGCCTACGTGGACGACATGGTGGTCTATGGCCCGAACGAATACGGAATCTTCCGGTTCCGGGTGGAGAAAGAAGGCCAACAAGACAGCACGCAACTGCTGCGCGCCATTCGCGGCAAACTCACCGGCCTGCGCGGCTGGCGATTCCTCGCGCGAGGCGA
>CALBCO010000116.1 GCA_937927265.1 uncultured Verrucomicrobiae bacterium
CCGTCACATTCGTGACGCCGTCTCGCTCGCCTCCCGGCAGCTCGGCTCCAAACGCGGGGCGAGTCACACCCGGTGGATGCTCTGCCAAGCGGCGCAACACTGCGACAAACACCCCGGCCCGCTCGGTGTGCAATTCCGTCGCCTTGCGCACAAAAAGAACCGCAACGTTGCCGTTGTGGCGTGCGCGCGGAAATTGGCGTTGATTGCCTGGCAGATGCTCAAGAACAACGAGCCGTATCGTCCGCTCTACCGGCGGCGACGGAAGGAAAGCTGGCGCGGTTGCGTTTGCGAGCGGGAGGTTTTCGACGCCGCACGACTGTGGGGAAGTGGCGCAAGAGCGTCCGCCGCAGTGTGGAGGGTGGCCGAACGCGGACCATCAAGGCGTTGGCGCGGGTGGATGAACTGGAAGGGTTGCCGGTGCTGTCCGTGGTCAAACCGGCCGAGAATCGTGTATTGGTGGAGATGGGGGTGAGTGAATTTGTGGCTGGTTTGGTGAGGGACCACATTGTGGAGCGTCCAGTAGTGAATCGGCAATCTGCATTGGCGGAATAATCCCATGCCCTCAAAATTCCCGACAAAATTGTATTTCCAGCTCGCCATGGTCAGAGGTAGGCGGGCACGTAAAATGCCGCCAGCAATGTCACCCCCAGCGCCATCCCCGCTCCCCCAACGAGCGTGGCGCGCCAACGAAAATGGCCTCGGCGAGAGGACATCATCTTACTCCATTTAACCACCGTGTCGGACGAAAGTTGCGGTCCCAGTACGCTTTCATTGGCGACTGGCCACGTTTTTGGAACGATCGTTCCTGAACAATGCCTTCCGCGCAGGCCCGTCAACCGGTCAGCCCCGTGCGGCTATTCGTAGCGAAGGGCCGCAATGGGATCGAGCCGGGCGGCCTTGATCGCCGGATATAAACCGGCCAGCACACCCACGATGGCCGAAACCAGAAAACTCACCGCCAACGCCGGCACGCGTACCACGGGCGTGAAATCAAACGGCGCCAGTAACGCCAGCAGTTTGACGAGGCCAAACGCCGCCACCAACCCGACCACGCCACCGAGCATGGCCAGCACCACGCTCTCCGTGAGGATTTGCAGGAACACATCCTGTTGCCGCGCGCCGACCGCTTGGCGGATACCAATTTCGTGGATGCGTTCACTGATCGAGGCGAGCATGATGTTCATGATGCCGATCCCGCCGACGATCAGCGAGATGATGGCGATCAGGCCGCCGGTGCGGATGGCGTTGGCGGTCTGTTCGTGGATCCGGTCTGCCCAGTCTTCACGAGTGTTGAACCCGAAATCTTCCACGCCCTGATGCGTGAACAACAACACGTTGCGCACCTGCTGTAACGCCTCGTTCAATCGCTGCGGATCGGCCACGCGCAAGTTCAACTCTGTCAACCGCGGGTCCACCGCGCCATCCGCACGGGCGGCCGACCGAAAAATCAGCCGCATCGTGGTCACCGGAATGATGATTGTGTCGTTCTTGGCCTCAAACCAATTCATCGAACGTCGGCCACTGGTTGGGCCGCGGCGCTCGCGGGCGCGTTCGGTCGTCTGGCCCGCTTCGCGCCGTTTGCGGGCCGGCTCGCTCTCGTAGCGATCAAACACCCCCACGATGGTGAACGGTTGACCGGCAATCTCAATGCGTTGGCCGAGCGGGCCGGTCCATGAGTCGTCGTCGGGGAACAAAGCATCGCGCACGCGGGTGCCGATGATGCAAACCTTGTGGGCGCGCGCCAAATCGAGGTCGGTCAGAAATCGGCCCACACGCAGCCGATGATTATCCACCGTGAGATAAGCCTCGGTGGCGCCGGTCAATTCGCGCAATCGCCACGAGTGCGCGCCGCGCACCACACGGACGTTGTACAAATGAACTTCAGGTGAAACGAGCTCGATCAGCGGACAATGGCGGCGAATCGCTTCCACATCGAGCCACGTGCGGCCAAGTGAACGCCCGGCGAGATGTTCCTGGTGTTCAGGCACGTCTTGGTCAATGACATTGATCTTTTCCAAGCCGCCAGCTTCGATCAGCGCGGCGCGCATCCCTTCGGTCATGCCGGCCACCAACGCAAACATGCCCACCAAACTACACACGCCGAGAATGATCCCCAGCATCGTCAGAAAGGAGCGAAACTTGTGGGCACTGATTTCCTTCAGCCCCACGCCAATGACGAGTGCCAAGTTCATCCGCCCGCCTCAGCATGTCCACCACGATCAACGGCAATGGCCAAGAGCTGACGCATCACCACGGAGGTGGGCCTAAGAACCTTGGATGTGGCGGAGGCCCCCAATAATGGTAGTAGCGTTCGCGCGCCACTGCCCAGCGGGTGTAAGTCGCCAGCATGTGATCAATAACGGCTTCGCTGACGCCCTCCGTTTTGAGGCGGACCACGTCGGCAGCCGTCAGGCGAAACACCGAATACGTCTGGTCAATCCGTTGGATAATGTCGGCATCCGCAGTACCGGCCTTGGCCAGCCCGATCACGTCTGCCACACTCAATGGCGCCACGCGCGGTACCGTCACACAACTGGCCACCAGCACGCCTGTCAACACCATGATTATGGCTAGTAAACGGTTCATCACGCATCAATCTACCCGCATCGGTTTCGGTTGTAAACAGCAAGCCTGATCGTTTGCCCGCAGAGAAACAGTGACGGCGAGGTCAGAATGAATGTTAGCGGTTCGTTGCAAAGTCGAAATGAGATAAGTGCAAGGGCTGAGAAACGTTGGGGGCGCTGACTCATGATGCAGGGGAAAACAACACCTTATTTGTAGTTGATGATAGCCTCTCCCCATCCGAATGACTGAACACCCTGACGACCAGTAACATGTTATACCTATAACAGGTTAGTGGAGCGGCGTAATGACAGTATCTGCGCTTGCGGATAAACCGCCCACAAAGGCCGGTGACGTAAATATCCTCAATCATTATGATGCAAATTAGGTTGACGGTTTGAGGGGGAGGACAAGAACGCTTGGAGCGCGTGGCCGGGAAAATCGTGCTCTTGCGGGGGGCCACAGGCGCTGTTGTAGGCCCGGAGACAACATTTTTTCAGGTTCTGATGCCTCGGCAGACAACGCTCCGCCTCTCCCTAGCATCGGCCCAAGGAGTTCTGTGAGGCCGAGAACCCGTGGCGGGGGCGTCAGCCGCTGGCGACGGCCAGCCGAGGACGGCCCTGCACGTGCGTCGGCCACACCCGCCGCGCCCAACGCTCCCATCAGCACAACCATTCATTAGGCACCAGCACACCCGCGCCAACCATAGCCGCGAGCGCCACGCCATCCCCCCGGGCAGGAACAGGAGTTTCTTTATCAGCGTCTTGACCCGCCAACTCTGGCAGTCGTCTTTCAAGTCCAGCAGCTTGATCGCCACCATCAGGCCATAGGCCAGTGCCGCGATCAAATCGTAAACCTCGTTGGCCCTCAGCGCCGAGCAGGGCGGGCGGTGCAGGTCCAGACCGTGCAACACTTCGCTGAACAACGGTTCCTTCTCCCCTCATTTGTTGTCGCGCACCGTGTAGTGCCAGTCTTCGACTGGCGACAAGGCGGAGCCTTGGCCCATTGCGCTTGGCGCGAAGCGCGCGTGGGTGCAGGCTTGGCTTACCTGTCGGCGTCGAAGTGCGCCGGCTGGCCCTACCAGAGTGGGCGATTGCGCTGGAGTATGGGCAGGAGTTGGTCGCTCACGTCTTGGGGGCGGTTGCCCACGCCGAAGAGTTGGCGCGCCAGCGGATTGTCGTTGAGCGCTTCGCTGTCGGAGAGGCAAGCGCCGCCCGAGTACAGCGCGTAGAGCAACGGGCCGACGATCACCTCTGGTGGGTAGCCCCGCCACCGGTCCTTGCGTGGGGCGAGGCTGGGGAGTTGGCGCAGCTTGTGCCAGAGGCTGGAGCGGCGGGCCAGGGCCTCGACGGCGACCGGACCGGCGTGGAGGGGATGATCGGTATTTGGGACAAACGGGAGTTTGAGACAGGTGTCTTTTTTGGTGATGGCAGGCATATGTTGCTCTGATAAAACGCGCCGAAATGAATTCACCGTAAATGACAAGCTTCTTCTCTCACTTGTAGCGATTCGGGTGACAGACGCCCCCGGTCCGGCTCGGTCCTCGCTCATTACCCCGCGCCGGCGGTCAACTGTTGCTCGTCGTTTGCGCATCCCTCCTTCGGCCGTCCAAAGCGCCGCTGGCGCAGCGCACTCTAAAACCGTTTGGCCTAACGCGGGGGGCCGCGGCCCGATGCACCAGCATCTGGGAGTCCGGTGTGGCAACTCCGCTTTCCCGGCCAGCAACCGTTGGTATCTGTCGGTGCTCTGGGGTTCATGTCAGCCAGGCGCGGACAGGAATGTCGGCGAGGCCCTCAACGTCTGACGGGTAGTCTCTGGTGGAGGAACCGCGCCGCGAATCGTGAAGGGGCGGGGGCTGTGGGCGACCGGCCCCTGCGGAAAACGGTTCACCCCAAAGCGAGAACATCGGAGGACAGCGGGCCCTCGCCGTCACCCCTGAATCATGAGCGCGGCGCTGAAGGTTTCACTTTTGGGTGAACGGTTTCTCAGTGGGCCGGTCATCATGAGAGATGAGTCACCCGACTTTGTTCTCCATGACGCCGGACATCGAATCCAACAGCACACTCTTCCATTTCCCCTGCATCCGGACGATGAGCGGCATGATTGCCGACCCCCACGCTTTCCGTCAGACGTGGACGGCGGTACAGACATTCTTGTCTGTGCCTCGCCCCGCGTGAGTCGCGCGGTGACCATCGTCTCCGGAAGTGGACCGACGGGAAAGCGGTGCTGTCGCACCGCACTCCAAGACGCTGGCGCGTCCGTCCCAAGCCCCGCAGTGAACTGAACAGTTTTGAAGTGCGCCGCATCAGCGGCGCTTTGGATGGCGGTGGGTGGCAGGCGTGAGGCGGGTCGAAAGACCATCGCGCCCCATCCATTCAGGTCCTCCTCGTGCTCATGATTCAGGCGTCACCGGCAGCCGCGACTCCACGGTTGCCGGGGTTGACGATTTTTGTTAATGAAGCCGTCATGAACTTTCCGATCTGGGAAATCCCGCATCTCGGCGGTGGCGGCCTGATCGCGCTTGTGGCGGTCGTGCATGTGTTTGTGGCGCATTTTGCGGTCGGGGGTGGGTTTTGGTTGGCATTGACCGAGGCCAAAGCCTATCGCGAGAACGACCCGGCTCTGCTGGCGTACGTGCGCAGTTACTCGAAGTTCTTTGTGTTGCTGACGCTGGTATTCGGCGCGTTGACGGGCGTGGGCATTTGGTTCACCATCGGGTTGATCAGTCCGGCCGCAACCTCAACGCTTATCCGCGCATTTGTCTGGGGTTGGGCCATTGAGTGGGTGTTTTTTCTCGTCGAGATTACAGCGGCCATTATTTATTATACGACATGGGACCGGCTGGACCGGCGCGCGCACAATCAGATTGCGTGGATTTATGCTGGGGCTGCGTTCGTGTCACTACTGGTGATCAATGGAATTTTGACGTTCATGGTCACGCCAGGTCGGTGGTTGGAGACGCAGAACTTCTGGCATGGTTGGCTGAATCCTGGTTACTGGCCCTCGGTGGTATTGCGGAGTGGTTCGGCCATTGCGCTGGTTGGGTTGTTCACGTTGCTGACTGGTTCGTGGCTGCCAAACGGCGAATTGCGCGTCAAGGTGCTTCGGTATGCTGCGTGTTGGGTGTTTCCGGCGTTCGTGGTAATGCCGGTGGGGTTGCTTTGGTATCTGGCGAAGTTGCCGGAACACGCCCGGTTTATCGCGCTGGGTGGCGCGCCGGTCGTAGCGATGTTCACAGCGGCGAGCATGGGTTTATCGGGCGCGATTCTGTTGTTTGTGTGGCTCGGCGCGTGGCGTACCCCGGAACAATTTAGTACGGCCTTTGCGGCGTTGTTGTTGGGGATGGGGTTTGTGGCCACCGGCACGACCGAATGGGTCCGCGAGGCCGTCCGCAAGCCGTACATTCTGTTTGGCTACATGTATTCCAATTCGATCCATGTTGGCGACGCCGACCGGGTGACGCAGGTTGGGGTGCTGCAAACGGCCAAATGGGCTGGGATTCGGGACGCGTCTCATCCCGATGCCGGGCGCGAAGTATTTACGTTGCTCTGTCTCAGTTGTCACGAAGTGGATGGCTATAATCCCGTTCGCCCACTCGTGCGCGGTTGGGACGAGGAATACCTCGACTACCAACTCAGCCGGCTCGACACGTTGAAAGGTTTCATGCCGCCGTTCACTGGTACCGCCGCCGAACGACGCGCGCTGGCGCAATACTTGGTGTCGCTCAACCCGGAGGCCCGATGAACTTCGCCACACTTCCCATTCCGTCGCCGGATCTGCTGCCCTTGCCGGCCCCGGCCTGGTTGCTGGTTGGGTTGTCCGTGTTCACGTTGTTGTTGCATCTGTTGGCGATGAATCTGACGCTCGGCGCCTCTCTCGTTGCCGTCTGGGCGACGTGGCGGCGCAACGAATCGCTCGCCCGGCTCGTGCTCAACACCCTGCCGGTTTCCACGGCGATGACGATCACGTCGGGCGTGGCGCCGCTGTTGTTTGTCCAGTTGCTCTACGGCCAGTTTTTTTATGCCGCTTCGATTCTGATGGCGGTGCCGTGGATGCTGGTGGTCTTGTTGCTGATGTTGGCGTACTACGGGTTCTACTTCAACTATTTCAAGTCCGCCCCGCTGACCGCCTGCAACGTCGCCGTGGCGCTGGGCAGTGCGTTCGCCGTGCTGGCCATCGGGTTCATCTATGTCAACAACTTCACGCTGATGCTCACGCCCGAACGCTGGCCCACGCTGATCAACGGCGCCAGCACACGCGGCACCGCGCTGAATACCGGCGAGCCGACCTTGCTGCCGCGGTACCTGCATGTCGTGACGGCGGCGCTGGCAGTGACCGGCTTGTATCTCGCCTTGCGCGGCCAACTGCGGTGCGGCGCATTTCTGTTCGGCGGTGCCACGCTCATCAATATCGGCTTTGGCCTGTGGTTCCTGTTCGCCTTGCCGGAATCGATTCGCAATCTCTTCCTCGGTGGCAACGCCGCGCAGACCGGCCACCTCTGGGGGGGCGTCGGGCTGGCCATTGCGGCATTGATGTTGATGATGCTCGCCGTGAACGCGACACGCCCCAAACCGTTGCTCATCGCGGCGGCGTTGGTGCTCGTGTTGGTCGTGGATTTGATGGCCACCGTCCGGCATTTTGTCCGCGAGGCGTATCTGACACCGCATTTTGATGTGTGGACGGCGCCGGTGCGGCCGATGTGGGATGTGTTTGCGTTGTTCGCGGTGACGCTCGTGGTGGGGCTGGGTGTGGTGGCGTGGATGATTACGAAAGTCATCCGCGCGCGCGCCTGACTGTAACCTTCACTGCTTTCACGGCTCAGTAGAGGCAACATGAAAACTGCGGCGCTGATTTTGGCCATGGCGGTGTCGGTGGGGTACGGGCAAGACTTGACCCGCCCACTCACTCTGCCGGAGGCCATTCAAATTGCGTTGCAAAAGAATCCTGATCTCGCCACCGCTCAGCACCGCGTCCAAGCCGCCCGCGCCGCGCTCCAACAGACCGAAGCCGCGTTCTGGCCGCAACTCAAACTCGCCGGCAGCTACAGCGCCAGCGACAACCCGGCCCAGGTGTTCATGATGACGTTGAGCCAACGAGCATTCGACATCGCTTCGGCCAACTTCAATCACCCCGACACCACCGACAACCTCAATGGCCGCATCGTGGCGATGTATTCGCTCTACAACGGCGGTAGTGACCGCGCCAACCGGCAGGCGGCCCAACTCGGCGCCGAAGCGAAAGAAGCCGCCCGCGATGCCGTTCGCAACGCTCTTATCTATGAAGTCATCCGCGCCTTCCACACCGTCGGTAAAGCACGGCAATTCGTCCGTGCCGCCGCTGCCGCCGTGGCCAGCATGGAGGCCAATGTGCAACTTGCGCGCGATCGGCACGAAGCGGGCCATGCCCTGAAGACCGATCTGCTCGACGCTGAAGTACGGCTGGCTGCGGCCCGTGAAAACCTTGTCCAAGCCCGCAACGCGCTCGCCATTTCTGAAACAATCTTCCGCCACACCCTCGGCGTCGGCGAGACCGAGAACGTCACGGCTGCCGACACCGTAGAGAACCGCCGGCCAGCCGCAACCGATACCGATACCGCCGCTGCCCGTCCCGAACTTCTCGCCGCGCGCAAAGCCGTCGCCGCCGCTGCACGCAAAGTCCGCGCCGCGCAAGGCGGCTATTGGCCCAAAGTCAGCGCGTTCGCTCGGTACGATTTTGACAGTGGGGATGCGCGCAATTACGAAGGCAGTTGGCTTGCCGGGGTCAATGTGGAGGTGGACGTCTTCGACGGCTTCCTGACCCGCGGCAAAGTGGCGGAAGCGCGGGCCGACCTCGCCGCGGCCCGCGCCGAATTGCGGAAGACGGAATTGGCCATTCAACTCGAAGTCCAACAGGCGCGGCTGAACTTGGACGAAGCCGCCGCGCGGCTCGACACCACCGTCAAAGCGGTTGCCCAAGCTGAAGAAAGTCTGCAACTGATCAAGGAACGCTACCGCAACGGCCTCGCGTTGTTCACCCAAGTGCTCGACGCCGAGGCAGCGCTCACCGCGGCCCGGCAACGCCGCGCGGCCGCTGAAACCGATGCGCTGATTGCCGGTGCCGCGCTGGAAAAAGCATTGGGAAAGAAACTCGAATGAAAACGTCACGCTTGCTTCTTACGTCGGCTGTCGCTCTGGCATTAGGTTGTAGTCGTCACCACGCCCCGCCGCCGCCGGAGACCGGGCCTGCCGTCCGCGTGCAAACAGTGCCCGTCCAACTCCGGCAACTTGCCGACACCTACGACGCTGTGGGCACCGTCCGCCCCAAAACCAGCGCCACCGTGGCCGCCAAAGTAATGGCCGCCATTCGGGAAGTCGCAGTTCGCACCGGGGACCGCGTCACCGCCGGTCAGGTGCTTGCCCAACTCGACGACCGCGACCTACGCGCTGAGTACGATCGGGCCGAAGCTGATTTTGACCGATTCCGTGCCTTGTTGGATAAACAAGCGGCGACACGCGCCGAGTTTGAGGCGGTGCAGGCGCGTTACCAGGTGGCGGGAACGATGTTGAGCTACGCGACGCTGACCGCCCCGCTGACCGGCGTGGTGGCGCAAAAACTCTGTGAGGCGGGTGACCTGGCCGCGCCAGGGCAACCGCTGTTTGTCATCGAACAGGCCGATGCCTATCGGCTCGAAGCGCAGGTGCCGGATCGGTTGGCCGGCCGGGTAGCCGTTGGTCAGACTTGGCCGGTGACGGTGGACGCGACGGGCGAGACTTGCGTGGGCACGGTGGCCGAAGTGGTACCGGCGGCGGATCCGGCCAGCCGCAGTGTGACGGTGAAAGTGGATCTTGCCTGCCGTCAACCGTTGCAATCGGGCCTGTTTGGCCGGGCGGCGCTGCCGGTCGGCCAACGTCCGGCACTGCACGTGCCGGCCAACGCGGTGCGTGAACGCGGTCAACTGACGTATGTATTTGTTGCGCACGAAGGCCAGGCGCGGATGCGGCTGGTCAAGACCGGCAAGAAACAGGACGATGCTGTGGAAATTTTGTCGGGCCTCCAAGCCGGTGAACAGGTGATCGTGGCCGGCGACGTGGCCGACGGCCAACCGGTGACTCCATGAGCCAGGAACATCGCGGTCATCAATTTGGGTTGACCAGCAAGATTGTCCGCTTCTTCATTGATTCGAAGCTGACGCCGCTGATTGTGATTGCGGCAGTGCTGCTTGGCGCGGGCGCGGTGATCATGTTGCCACGCGAAGAGGAGCCGCAGATCGTCGTGCCGATGATTGACATCTTCGTCGAAGCTCCCGGCATGTCGGCGAAGGAAGTCGAGGAGCGCGTCACCAAGCCGATGGAGAAGTTGCTCTGGGAGATCCCAGGAGTCGAATACATTTACTCCACCAGCAGCCCCGGTATGTCCCTGGCCATCGTGCGGTTTTATGTCGGCCAAAACGAGGAGGAAGCGATTGTCCGGCTGAACCAGAAGATGTTCGCGAATTTCGATCTGATCCCGCCCGGTGTGTCGCAGCCGTTGATCAAACCGCGCCGGATTGATGATGTGCCGATTTTGGCGCTCACACTGCACAGCCGCCGGTACGACCATTATCAGTTGCGGCGCGTGGCGGCGCAGTTGCACGACGCGATCAAAGAGGTGCCGCAGGTGAGCGAGGTGACGTTGATTGGCGGCCAACGCCGGCAGGTGCGCGTTGAACTTGATCCCGCCCGGCTGGCGGCGCGCGGATTGGAACCGGTGCGTGTGGCGCAGATGTTGCAGGGCGCGAACCGGCAACTGTCGGCCGGCAGTTTTTCAACCGGCAACCGCGAGGTCCTGTTGGAAACCAGCGGGTTTTTGCGCGACGCCGAGGCGGTGGGCGCCGTGGTGGTGGGTGTGGCCAACGGCAAGCCGGTGTACCTGCGGGATGTGGCCCGGATTGTGGACGGAGCAGAAGAAACGGCGAATTATGTTTTGTTCGGTCAGGCCGGTGTGGAGGAGCCCGCGGTCACCATCGCGGTCGCCAAACGCAAAGGGACGAACGCCATCAAGGTGGCAGAGAGCGTGCTGGCCAAAGTTGAGGTGTTGAAGGGGCGCGTGGTGCCGTCGGATGTTGCCGTCACGATCACCCGGCATTACGGGCAGACGGCCGCCGAGAAATCCAACGAGTTGTTGTTCCACATGGCAATCGCGATTTTCGGCGTCAGCATCCTTATCGGGCTGGTGCTGGGCTGGCGCGAATCGGGCGTGGTCGGCGTAGCGATCCCGGTCACGTTGGCGCTGACGTTGGCGACGTTCTATTTTCTCGGATTCACGCTCAACCGGATCACGTTGTTCGCGCTGATTTTCAGCATCGGCATCCTTGTGGATGATCCGATCGTGGACGTGGAGAACATCGTCCGGCATTTCCGGATGCCGAAAAACAAGGGCCGCCCGCTGTTGGAAGTGACCATCGAGGCAGTCAACGAGGTGCGGTCGCCGTTGATTTTGGCGACGTTGACGGTGATTGCAGCGATTTTGCCGATGGCGTTTGTAAGCGGGTTGATGGGGCCGTACATGCGGCCGATTCCGATCGGGTCGAGCGCGGCAATGGTGTTTTCGATGGTGGTGGCGTTCGTGGTGACGCCGTGGGCGGCTTATCGGATTCTCAAAGGTGCCGCCACGAGCGACGAAGATCACGAAGGCGAAAAGGAAGATTGGACGACGCGGCTTTACCGGCGCGTGATGGGGCCGATCATTCATCACCCGGTCTGGCAGGGGACTTTTCTGGTGGTCATCACACTGCTGTTGCTGGGCGCGGTCTCGATGCTGTTCATCAAGGCGGTCAAGGTGAAGATGCTGCCGTTCGACAACAAGAGCGAGTTTCAGATCATCGTGGACATGGACGAAGGCACAACGCTGGAACACACTGCTCGCGTGGCGCGGGAAATTGCGGCCGTTGTCCGGCAGGAGCCGGAGGTGACGGATTATCAGATCTATGTCGGAACGGCCGCGCCCTTCAATTTCAACGGGCTGGTGCGTCATTATTATCTCCGGCAAGGGCCAAACGTCGCAGACATTCAAGTCAATCTATTGCCCAAGCACGACCGGAGTGCGCAGAGCCATGACATAGCCAAACGGATGCGCCCGAAAGTGCAAACAATCGCTGCGCAATACGGAGCCCGCGTGAAGGTGGCCGAAGTGCCGCCAGGGCCGCCGGTGTTGCAGACGTTGGTGGCGGAGATTTACGGGCCGGATTACCCGCAACAAATCGCCATCGCCAAACAGGTGCGGCAGATTTTCACCGAGACGCCCGGCGTGGTGGACGTGGATTGGTACATGGAAGCCGATCAACCGAAGCTGGTTTTCCACGTTGATCACGAAAAAGCCGCGTTGCATGGCGTGAGCGCGGAACAGATCGCGCAGACGTTGCGTATCGCCCAAGGCGGGTGGCCCGTCGGCCTGCTCCACCAAAGCCAAGAGAAAGAAGATGTGGTGATTCAATTGCGGCTGCCGGTGGAGCAACGCTCGACAGTGACGGATTTGCTGGCCTTGCGCGTCGGTGGGGTGGCGTTGAGCGAGCTGGTGCGCGTCGAAGAAACCGTGCGCGACAAGAGCATCTATCATAAGAATTTGCAACCAGTCGTCTATGTCACCGGCGACGTCGCCGGGGCCGAAGAAAGCCCGGTGTACGCGATTCTGAAGTTGAACGAGAAGATCAAAAAACTCTCCGCTGTCACCCTGAGCGCAGCAAAGGGTCTCAGTCGCGCTGGCGAAACAACAGAGATTTTGCGCTCCGCTCAGAATGACAAAGGTGGAGGAATAGAGATTCTCACCACCAGCCAGCCGTTCACGACCGAGAAACCGGTGATGAAATGGGACGGCGAATGGCACATCACGTTTGAGGTGTTCCGCGATCTCGGTTTGGCGTTCGGCGTGGTGTTGATTTTGATTTACGTGCTGGTGGTTGGCTGGTTCCGGTCGTTCAAGACGCCGTTCATCATCATGGCCGCCATTCCCTTCTCGCTCGTCGGTATCCTGCCGGCGCACTGGGTGATGGGCGCGTTCTTCACGGCAACCAGCATGATTGGCTTCATTGCGGGCGCCGGCATCGTCGTTCGCAACTCGATCATCCTCGTGGATTTCATAGAACTGCGCCTGAGCGAGGGGATGCCGCTGGCGGAGGCGGTGATTGATGCGGGGGCTGTTCGGTTTCGACCGATGATGCTCACCGCCGCCGCCGTGGTTGTGGGCGCCAGCGTGATCTTGTTCGACCCGATCTTCCAAGGCCTCGCCATCGCGTTGATGGCCGGCGAAATCGCCTCGCTGCTCCTCTCCCGCATGGCGGTGCCGGTGATTTACTACTTGGCAAACCGAAAGAGTTCATCGGGAAATCCCGCCTGATTTGTAGCATCACCTTGATTTGGGCGAGTGATGATTGTTTCCTTGCATTTTGAGCAATGCCCGCTCACAACGCGTACACGATGAAGACCGTTCCAAGGCCCGACTTGATGGCCATGCTCGAAAAGCGGTTCCGGTCAAACTCGGTCGTGTTGCTCCTCGGTCCGCGGCAGTGCGGCAAGACGACCTTGGCCCGGCAATTCGCCGCCGCCCGCCGGGCAGAATATTTCGACTTGGAATCGCCGAGCGATCTCGCCCGATTGAGTCAACCGGCCACGGCGCTCGAACCGTTGCGGGGTTGGGTGGTGATTGACGAGGTGCAGTTGAAACCGGAATTGTTCGCGCTGCTGCGGGTGTTGGTGGATCGCCGCCCGTTGCCCGCCCGGTTTCTGTTGCTGGGCAGCGCGTCGCCGGACTTGGCGAGCCACACGGCGGAGTCGCTGGCCGGGCGCGTGGCGCTCGTGGGAATGGCGGGCTTCAATTTGTCGGAAACGGGTGTCACAGCGCTCCGCCGGTTATGGTGGCGCGGCGGATTTCCACGCTCGTTTCTGGCCGCATCGGACGAGGAGAGCCGTCAGTGGCGGTCGGATTTCATCCAGACGTTTCTGGAGCGCGACCTGCGGCGTTTTGGCGTGCAAGTCGCTCCTCATGCGCTGCGCCGCTTCTGGAACATGGTGGCGCACCATCACGGGCAAATCTGGAACGCGTCGGAGATTGGCCGCTCACTGGGCGAAGCCCACACGACCGTCAAGCGGCACTTGGACATTTTGTGCGGCGCGTTTGTGATGCGGCAGTTGCCGCCGTGGTTCGAGAACATCGGCAAACGGCAGGTGAAATCTCCCAAAGTCTATTTGCGCGACAGCGGGCTGCTCCACGAGTTACTCGGCGTGCCGGCGTTTGCGGCGCTGGAGGCGCACCCCAAGATTGGCGCGTCATGGGAGGGATTTGCGTTGGAGGAAGTGTTGCGGCTCACCGGCGACCGCGAAGCGGATTTCTGGAACACGCAAGGCGGCGCGGAACTCGACCTGCTGGTATTCGCCAACGGCCAGCGCCTCGGTTTCGAATTCAAGTATGCCGACGCGCCGGCAGTGACCAAATCGCTGACCATTGCGCGCGACGACCTGAAATTGAACCGCGCCTTCATTGTCTATCCGGGGAGCAAATCCTATCCCCTGAACAAGTGGGCTGAAGCCGTCGCCATCGGGGACTTGAGCGCCAAACTTGCCCAATTCGTGTGAGTCCGATGGGGTTGACGTCTGGCAGAAGAGGTGGCAGTCGTGAGCGTCACATTGTCCGATCCGATTGGCTATCGCGTTGATGGCGGGCGAGATCGCCTCCCTCCTCCACAGCCGCATGGCAGTGCCGGTGATTTACTACCTCGTGATGCGCAAGCCACATAGTTGATGCCGGTCAATTCCCGCTTTCAGCCGGTGCGGT